>URJF01000057.1 GCA_900548085.1 uncultured Oscillospiraceae bacterium
CGCTGAGAACATCAGTAATGGCCTCTCTTGACTCCTCTGCTGCTTTCATACCAACCTCAGGTCTTGCGCCTGCGCCACGGCCCTTTGTCGCTTTTTCGCCAATGAGAATCTTGTGTGTAGCAGCTGACTTATTAAGAGCCGGCTTATCTGAGTTGATTGCTACAAATTCTACATCCTTTATATTACACTTAACCATGCGGTTTACGGCATTTCCGCCGCCTCCGCCAACGCCTACAACTTTAATCTGTACTACTTTGTTATCGTCTGTATCAATTTCGTATCTGCCCATATTACATTCTCCTTGATTTTATAGTTCTTTTGCACTTTATGTGCTTGCAAATGCTATTGTAACAGTTTTGTAACCGATTTGCAATACTTTTTGAAAAATATTCTCAATATTTTTTACAATCTTTTTTGGTAATGTTTTTTTGTTGTTGTGCAAAATAACCAATTACATAAATATTGAGATTTTTCGACAAGTGATATTCTTTACACAAGAAATGCTACTTTCTTTCTGTAAAGTAAATCTGCTTGTCGCTGAATGCGTTTATCTCGCCGTGCGCATTAGGTGAAGTGGTATTGAGCTTGTCGAGTGCAGTTAATGCTGCGTACAACTTATCCTCTGCACCGTTCAGCTTTCCCAGCTTAATCGTAATTCTGCCGTCATAAACAATATAATTGTTGCCTACTCCGGTGGAATAAAGTTCCGTGATTTTATCAAGGCTCATACTGTTCACTATAGAGATAAGTTTTGTATCACATTCCTGCACCTTTTTGTCAGTAAATACGGCTTGCTTTCCGACGAGTGCTGATGATAGCGCCGCCTTTTTGATGATTATACTGCTTTCAGGTGCATTTGCTACATTGGCTTCAAGCACTTTTAAGTCAGAGTCAAGAAGTGTGTATGTCTTATTACTGTTCTTTATAGCATACGGTACCTTTGTTTCGGTAATCTTTACATTCAATGTGGATGGCAATTTTCGGCTTATCTCAACATCATGAATGTACGGTAATGCTTCTTTAAGTTTAGCAGCGGCATTGTCCCTATCTACTAAAAATAAATTTTTGTCCTTAGTTATGGTCAACGAGGAGGTTATTTGCTCCTTAGTGTACTTCGAATTTCCGCTTATATTTATTGTATCGATCTTAAAGAACACTGTGAGGCAAAGAACCGCTACTACAATTATGGCAATTACGACAGTAACCGCTATGGACAAAATCTTACGAACGAGTTTTTTTTGCTTACGCTTTTTTTGCTGTTCCTGCTTAGTAGCGGGAGTATTTGCCATTTTTGTCGTATTCTTAGTTCTTGGCTTAGATTGCTTTTTCTTTTTGCCGTTATCTTTTTGGCGACGAGGTTCGTTTCGTCGATCGATAACACTCTGCTGTTCGGGACGATACACCTTAGGCGGCTCTAAGTCCATAGAGCCCAATTCTCTGTTTATGATATCAAAATCAGAGGTATATCTGTCACGGCTGTTGTGTTCGTTCTTTTTCATCATTTATCCTCTTTATATCTGCACCGAGGGCTGATAGCTGAGACTCAATGTGCTCATATCCCCTGTCAATATGATGCAGGTCATATATTTTTGACACGCCTTTAGCAGTAAGTGCGGCAATAACTACAGCCGCCCCGCCACGCAAATCTGTGCACCGTGCGGTAGCACTGTGCAACTCTCTGACACCATTCACAACAGCAAACTTGTCGTGAACAGTAATATCTGCACCAAAATACTGCAACTGCGGCACATGTCTAAATCTGTTTTCAAATATATTTTCTTTTATAAGGGAAGTTCCACGAGCAACTGATAACGCTGCCATAACAGGTGCCTGAGCATCTGTGGGAAATCCAGGATAAGGCTGAGTTTCTACAGTCCTGACTCGTCGAGGTCTCTTTTTTGTGGCTATTCGAAGCGATGATTTGTCAACATATATGCTGGCACCCATTTCATCAAACACAGGCAATGTAGGCATAGTATGGGACGGTCTGACATCTCTGAGTACAATGTCACCGCCTACTGCTGTACAAGCCGCCATCATAGTTGAAGCTAAAATTCTGTCAGGCATAACGGTAAAGGCCGTTGATTTCAGCCTATCTACTCCGTTAATCTCAATAACTGCGGTAGAAGCTCCCCTTATGTCTGCACCGGCAGAATTAAGAAAATCTGCCAAATCTGCGATCTCCGGCTCCTTAGCCGCATTAATAACAGTGGTAGTGCCCTTTGCGAGCACTGAGGCAAGAATAATATTTTCGGTAGCACCCACACTTGGGAATGGCAAAACAATTTTTGCGCCTACTGCTTTTTCGGCAGTGCAGCAAATATTGTTGTCGTCGCAAGAAATTTTGTAACCTAATGCCTTAAGTCCCTTAATGTGCAAATCAATAGGACGAAGTCCTATGTCACAACCGCCGGGTAAAAACACACAGGCACTGCCTGTTCGTGAAGCTAATGAGCCGAGAAAAATAATGGAAGAACGAAGCTCCTGCATCATATCCTCGGGAATATGGCAGTCGGACAGCTGAGTTGAGTCAACAATGACAGTATCTCCCTCAACCTTAATATCGGCGCCCAAATGTCTGAGAATATCCAATGTGACACTGACATCGCTAATGTCGGGGCAATTATGTATTATACTTGTACCTTCCACCAAAACCGTAGCGGCAAGGATTGGCAAAATACTGTTTTTTGCTCCGTGGATATTAAGTGTGCCCTCTAATCTTTTTCCGCCGTAAATCTGTAAGTATTCCATAAAACCACCTACGACATACTATGAGGTGGTTTATCTTTTGACAAAATTATTTTGCTAAGCCGATTATTATATCTGCGATACGCTCTCTTGCGTCAATAATAGCCATTTGGCGAGCATTTTTTTCGATTTCAAGCAATGTATCGGTATCGGACAAAAGACTGTCTATCATAGCCTGTAGACTGTCTGAGGTGAGGTCCTTTTCTTCTATCAGTCGAGCGGCATTTCTGTTAACTAATGCCATAGCGTTGTGGTACTGATGATTTTCAGCCACATATGGAGACGGAATAAGTACGGACGCCTTGCCCATAGCCTCTATCTCGGAGAGAGAAGATGCTCCGGCTCTGCCGATAACCAAATCAGCGGCTGCCATACAAGTGTCCATATTGTCGATATAAAGTCTAACCTCGCAGTTGCCTTTTACCAATATATTTTCGCTTTTTTCTTCAAAGCCGTTCTCTCTGAACTTGTCCAAATAGTCGGCTCCGTTTGTACCAACGGAGTGAATGTGGCATACGCTCTTACTTTCACAATCCTTCAATATAATAGGATACATGGCGTCATTGAGCGGCTTAGCACCCAAAGAACCGCCAAAGGACAAAACAAGAGTTTTGCTGTCGGGAATATTAAGTTCTTTTCGAGCATCAGCCTTCGATTTTTTAAGAAGCTCTCCTCTTACGGGCAAGCCGGTAACAACAGGTTCATTCTTAGGCTCAAGATGCTTTTTTGCGTCCTCAACTGTGAGCATAACCTTGTCCACCTGCTTAGCAAGCTGCTTGTTAGTAATACCGGGATAAGCGTTCTGCTCATGAATACAGCACGGATAATGCAGCTTTGCCGCCATTTCCAAAACAGGACCGGACACATATCCTCCGAAACCGATTACTACATCGGGATTAAAGTCTGTAATTATCTTTTTGCTGTCCTGTTCGCTCTTGATAAGCTTGAATACTGTTTTTACATTATCAACAATAGCCTTTGGCTTAAATGAACGACGGAATCCTCTTATGTCTATAGTCTTAAAATCAAAGCCTGCATTAGGCACGAGGCGTGACTCCATATGGTCCTTTGTGCCTATAAAAAGTATCTCGCTGTCGGGATACTGCTCTCTAATATATGAGGCTACTGCTAAGGCAGGGTTAATGTGGCCTGCCGTACCGCCTGTTGCAAATAAAAATTTCATAACAAATTCCCTATCTATACTCGTTTTTGATTAGTCTTTCGTGAAATGGCGAGAACAACTCCCATCTCAAACAGTAATATCAATATGGCTGTACCGCCGTAGGAGAAAAACGGAAGTGAAATACCGGTATTCGGTATCGTGTCGGTAACAACCATTATATTAAGAATAGTTTGGACTGCAAGCTGTGCCATAATACCTACAACTACAAAACTTGCAAACTTATCCTTGCATCTAAGTGCAATCCAAATTCCACGGGCGAACAGCAAACCAAATAGGATTATAATTACTGCTGCACCGAAAAGTCCAAGCTCCTCTACAACAATAGAAAAGATAAAGTCATTTTGCGGCTCAGAAACGTAAAGATACTTTTGCTTTGAATTACCGAGGCCTACACCGAAAAGTCCTCCGGAACCTATAGCATACAACGAGTTGTTAGTCTGCCATCTTGCACCTGTCGGCTCATAGGACTTGTCGAGCCAAGCGGTGATACGCTCGCCGGCATAGTTCATAAGCATTTCAGGCTTTAGCACAACAACAGCAATAACAGCGGCAACAATGCCGAGACCTACAGCGAACAGTCGCCAATCACTGCCGGCGGCAAACATAATAGATGCGCCGATACAAAATACAAGAATGGTACAGCTGAGTGAATGCTCGAGATAAATCAATCCGCAGAACACTGCTACGATTATAAGAGGTACAACTATACCCGTTTTTATCTTTTTCATATCCTTAAAATGCTTTGAACAATAATCTGCCAAAACAATTATGATAGAAAACTTTGCTACATCCGAGGGCTGGAAGGTAATAGGTCCGAGAGGAATCCATCTCTTAAAGTCGCCGACATCAGTATGCCAAAACAATACAACAACCAAACAAAGCAATGTAAATCCCAAAAGGGGCAAGTTTATCAGCTTAAGGTATCTGTAATTCAATTTTGAAGTGATGAGCATAACCACTATGCCCAAAACGGCAAAAATCATCTGTCGCTTAAAAAAATAATATGAGTCACCGTATTTTTGGAGGGCATAGGGATAGGAAGCGGAAAAGAGCATTATCAAACCTATTGTGAGCAAAGCAATGGTAAGTGCAAAAAAAGGTATATCGATAGCACCTGTTGTGAACAAATCCAGTGACTTACCTTTCAGCGCTCTGGGGGGCTTTACTACAGTTTGATTATCTGTTTTACGACTGCGCAGACTGCCCTTAGGTTCTTCCAGACCGTAATTAGACATCAAAACACTCCTTCCAAAATAAAATGTTAACCGAAATTAACCAACAAAATTGCAATAATACATCCTATTGCATTAACGGCAGAAAACACTATGCAAATCTTTTTTTCTTTCCAACCGCACATCTCAAAATGATGATGAATAGGCGCCATTTTGAATATTCTTTTGCCGCCCGTAAGTTTGAAATAGCCAATTTGAATAATGTCGCTGAGTGTCTCACAAACATACACAATTCCGATGAATATGAGAAGAAGCGGACATTTCATAGAATATGCCAAAGCGGCTACCATACCGCCCAAAAACAGCGAGCCTGTGTCGCCCATAAAGGTTTTTGCAGGGTTCCAGTTCCAACAAAGGAAACCGAGCACGCCACCAAGGAGTGCACCAGCCATAATACCCATACCGGCATATTGCAGAATGAATGAAATTATGATAAATGCAATGGCCGCTGTAGTGGTAACCGATGAGCAAAGTCCATCGATACCGTCAGTAAGATTTACGGAATTGACTGTGCCGTAAATTATGAATATAGATACGAGCCAAAATACAACGCCGGTAAAAACATTGCGTTCAAAATCAACAGTTCCGATAAAAGGTAATTTCCAAGTGGTGTTGTGTGAAAGCCACAGCGAAAGAACATAGCCTACTGTAATAATGAGCTGACCGGCTGTCTTTTGTTTTGGTGACAAGCCCTCGTTTCGCTTTAGCTTAATCTTGATGAAATCATCTGTAAATCCGACAATGCCGCATCCGAGTGCAAGCATCATACCTGACGCCATAAGCACCTTGTCTCTGCCCATAATAATGGAGGAATAATCGGACTGCAGGTTGCCGCCTGAGAGTTTAAAGGTAATTGTTCCAACTGCAAAAGCAACAAGAATACCGATGATGAACATAAGTCCGCCCATATTTGGTGTGCCCTGCTTTTTCTTATGCCATGACGGTCCTATATCAAGGATGGTCTGACCGAATTTTAACTTTCTCAGCCACGGGATAATAACAAATCCCAAACCGCCTGTTACGCCGAAAGCAACAACAGTGGTAATAATAATCGCTACAAAACTGTTCATTTATTTCTCCCATCTTTTATACACTGAATTTATAACATCCTCCAGCTTCATACCTCTGGAGCCTTTGAACATAACAACATCTCCCGGTTCTGCCATTTTTAGCAGTTCATCAGTCAATGCTTCTTTTGAATCAAAAAATTTTGCGTGACTGCATCCGTTTGATATTGCTTCACTAACATAATACTTTGCATCAGTGCCAAATGCAAGCAAATAATCAATTTTATTGTCAGCTACCATTTTGCCCACAGATGAATGAGCCTCTTTTGAATAATCACCAAGCTCAAGCATATCGGCAAGTACGGCAATTTTTTTGTTGCCCTTTGTGTCGGCAAGAGTTTTAAGCGAGGCACGCATTGAATCGGGAGAGGCATTGTAGCAATCCTCTATAGAAGTTATGTCCCCTACCTTAACTACCTTTTGTCTCATACCGGCAGGAACATATTTTTTCAGTGCATCGGCGGCTTTTTGAGGTTCAACCTCTAAGAAATACCCCACTGCAAATGCTGCCAGAGCATTATAAACATTATGAACGCCGATAGTCGGTATTGTAACACTTTGAACTTTGCCGAAATACTCAACATCAAAAGAGGTAGAATTTTCGCTGTACTCAATATTCTTTGCCCTAAAGTCACCGTTATTTATACCGTAAAAGCATATGTTGAACTCATCGGACCGAACAGTTGACAGCTTGTCGTCATCACCGTTAAGAATAAGCGGAGCACCTTTTTTCAGTCCGTGCATAATTTCCAGCTTTGCTTTGAGTATTCCGTCACGGGAACCGAGATTTTCAATATGGGACACTCCTATATTGGTGATAAGACCTACCGTTGGCTTAGTAGCACGAACGAGCTTATCTATCTCGCCGAAGTGATTCATACCCATCTCGATAACAGCAGCCTCGACACTATTTTCAATTTGGAACAACATCTGAGGCAAGCCGATATTATTATTGAGATTGCCCTGTGTCTTTATGGCATTATATTTTGCGCTGACCACAAGGTGTGTAAACTCTTTTGTGGTAGTCTTGCCTACAGAGCCGGTGAGAGCAACTACAGGAATATCAAATTTACTGCGATAATACCCGCCCAAATCAAGAAGTGCGTCTGTCGTATCTTTTACAAGAACATACGGAGCATCAATATTAAGCTCCTTGTGCACCATAACAGCGGCGGCGCCCTTTTCTATCGCTTCTTCAACAAATGCGTGAGCGTCAAATCTTTCGCCTTTTATACAAACAAAAAGGCAGCCCTGCGTAATTTTGCGAGTATCTATGCAAACGCCAGTAATCTCTGTATCTATGTTATATGTGCCGTTTAAGGCTTTTGCTATCTCGGATGTTGTCAGCTTTTCCATTATTTTTTACTTTCCTCTAATACCTCTGCTATTACTTCTCGCTCATCAAAATGAATAGTACCTGTAGGCAAAATTTGATAGGTTTCATGTCCCTTGCCTGCAAGAAGTATGATATCGTCGGGCTTTGCATTATTCATTGCCCATGCTATAGCTTCTTTTCTGTTTTCTACTACCTTATACGGTGTCTTTGTGTCCTTCATACCCTCAAGAATATCGTCGATAATCTTAGACGGATTTTCGGAGCGAGGGTTATCGGAAGTTACTACGCAGAAATCCGAAAGGTCAGCGGCAATTTTGCCCATCTTCGGTCTCTTTGTACGGTCACGGTCTCCGCCGCAGCCGAAAACGGTAACTACTCTGCCCTTTGCAAGCTCTTTAAGAGAGGAGATAATATTTTCCAAACCGTCGGGAGAGTGTGCATAGTCGATAATAACTGTGTAATCTGTACCTGTCGGCACAACCTCAATTCTTCCCTTAACACCCTTTGAATTAGAAATTGCACGAAGTACATCATCGAAATCAAAGCCAAGTGCAAGCGCAACACTGGCTGCACAAAGAGAATTATATACGCTGAATCTGCCGGGAATCGGACAGCTTACTCTGCCGATTTTATCACATACGAGTTCATACCTTACTCCTGCCGGAGAGAAAGTAACATTTTTAGCAGTATAGTCAGCAGAATTATTATCAACGGAATAAGTAACCACCTTACAAGGCAGGTCAGCAACAATTTTAAATCCGTTTTTATCATCGATATTAGTAACAGCTATATCGCAAGCCTTGAACAAAAGACGCTTTGCCTGAAAATAATTTTCCCAAGTTTTGTGATAATCCAAGTGGTCTTGCGTAAGATTTGTAAAAGCACCCAAAAGGAAGTGAATTCCGTTTACTCTGCCCTGTGCAAGAGCCTGAGATGATACCTCCATAACGCAGTACTCACAACCTGCATCCACCATTTTTCTGAACAAAGACTGCAGTTCGTGCGGGTCCGGCGTGGTGTAGTGAGCAGGATAAACTTCATCGCCGACCATATTTTGAACAGTACCAATAAGTCCTACCTTTTTCCCCATATTCTCGAGTATTTGCTTTATCAAAAAAGTGGTAGTGGTTTTTCCGTTAGTTCCTGTAAGACCGATAAGTTTGAGCTTTTCGGCAGGATTAGAAAAGAAATTAGAACACATCACGGACAAAACCGCTCTTGAGTCGTCAACCAGCACTTGATTTTTTAATCCTAAATCATGCTCGGCAACAACTGCAACTGCACCCTGTTTCACCATATTCTCGGCAACGGTATGTCCGTCGAACGAGGCA
>URJF01000058.1 GCA_900548085.1 uncultured Oscillospiraceae bacterium
CTCGGCACAGCAGTCGGTCTCATCTTTGTACAAAAGTCCGGCTACTATGAATCACTGAACAGCGGTGACTTCAGCTCAAACACAAAGAATATTATCTTCTTTGCTTATACCGCACTGCCCGGCATTCTCGCCCTCCTGTCAATTATTCCAATGTTCAAATACGACATCTTCGGCGAAAAGAAGGCAAAGATTTCTGCTGCACTTGCAGAGCGCAGAAACATAACAGAATAAATCTTAGATTATTTGTCCCTCGTACAGCAGTACGGGGGATATTTTTTATGGGGCAACCGAAAGTTTACATAATGAAAACTTATTTTATGTTGAACAAATCTTCCGAATTTGTTATCATCTATTTGAAAAAAGGAGGATTGTTATGAAATTCAGTGATAATCTTAGGAATCTGCGGCGAGAAAAAGAATACTCCCAAGAATATCTTGCCGAAAAATTAGGCGTAACACGCCAGACAATATCTAAGTGGGAAAACGGCACGGCTATGCCCGACCTAAAAAAGCTAACGGAAATAGCAGAACTTTTTGGCACTACCATGGACAAACTGCTGGGCACAGAAAAGGAAGCTTCTACCGAAACAAAATATAATAATGTAATACAATACAGTATTGCGGAAAGTAATCAAAGCATACTCCAAAAGCGAGTAGACAAGCTAAAAATAGTAACTATAGTAATGGCTGTAATATGTGTTATATCCATAATAACCTCAATAAGCACTCAAAACGAGCTAAGCAATCTAAGCTCCAAGGTGGACAATATAGTACAGAACGCCGGCAGCACTGATGATCAGAGCGACAACACTGCAACTGATGTTCTGTCAGATTATGTGTCTGTAAAAATAGACAAGGCAGATAAAGACAAACCGAACATTGTCACCGCTACCTTTACATATTCACCGGAAACCTACTCTAATGACACAAAGGTTTCGTTTTCTATACCCGACGCAAAGGACGGCAAGAAGATTATTGACGCAAAGAAAGAATCTGACGAGTTCAAAGCAACCGCCACTTTTGATATTACCGCAGGTGACAACTACGCAATAAGAGTAAACGACGGCAAATCCACTGCGCTCTACGACTTAGACAACAGTTTTTACACTCAATACATAGCTGAACCTAACAACGGAGAAGATGCAAACACAATGTCAGTAACTATCGAAAGTCAGCTAAACAAGCACACATATTCGCTGAGCGACGGTAAAAACACGACATCAACAACGCTCTCATGGGACAACAAAAACAGCATACTGAGCATAAAATCGGCAGAACTCGTGGCTGAGGACAGCCTCGGCGTAAAGTTGAAATCAATACCGCTGGAAATACGAACAAACGGAAACAAATCATATGCAGTCGTAGATGAAATCACCACAGACTCCGTGGCTGACATTCTGTCAATAAAGCTCACGGCAAAGGACGGAACTGTGTATGAAAAGCGATTCGCTACAGGTGATGTCGACACCGACGGCGACGATAATTCTACAAAAATCACATTCAAAAACGGAAAATCAATAACAGAATACGAATAATAAAAAATGCAGTGCAGACACAACATCTACACTGCATTTTGTTATTCAAGATAGAGAACTATTTTGTTCTGCTTTATCGTTTCTTTTATGTCGATTACACGCTGATTGCTTGAGCCACGGAACTTCAGCGAGACATCGTGAAGTGCCTCTACATAAGGTCCGTCGACAAGAATATCTATCAGCGACACCATCTCTTTTGATATATCGGTAGCTGCACGGGACTTCTTTTCCCCTGCTCCGATAATTTCCTCAAAAGTAAAGCCGGTATAGCACCAAACATTTTTGTCCGGAAATTTTTCGTGGAACATAACAAGAAACGGCAGCAGTACCTTTTGGTTTTCAGGTTCAAAGGGCTCACCGCCCAAAAGAGAAATTCCGTTAATCCAATAGTGGTCCACAGACTCAAAAATTTTGTTCATCGTCTCCTCGGTGAAAAGCTCACCATAGCCGAAATCCCACGCTATCTCATTAAAGCAATTTTTGCATCTGTGACGACAGCCGGACACAAACAGCGATGTACGAACACCCTCGCCGTTAGCTATGTCATTAGTCTTAATTTCTGCCCAATTCATAAGATACCTCCGTATCTGCAAACACGGACAGTAGGTCTACTGTCCGTGTATAGATTTTTACAGATGCAGTACACGCTCTTTAATTTCCTGTGTCCTGCCTTGATTCCAAAACTGAGTGCCGATATAGCCACAGGTACGGCGAGCTACGTTCATCTTGTCCTGGTCCTCATTGCCGCACTTAGGGCAACGCCAAATGAGCTTGCCGTGTTCATTCTCGACGATTTGGATTTCGCCGTCATAACCGCAAACCTGGCAGTAGTCACTCTTTGTGTTCAGCTCTGCATACATAATGTTATCATAAATGAATTTCATTACCTGGAGCACAGCCGGAATATTGTCCTGCATATTAGGTACTTCTACATAGGAGATAGCACCGCCCGGAGAAAGCTTTTGGAACTCGCTCTCAAACTTGAGTTTAGTAAAGGCGTCAATCTTCTCTCTTACATTAACATGATAGGAGTTTGTGATATAGTTTCTGTCGGTAACGCCCGGTATAATGCCAAATCTCTTTTGGAGACATTTTGCAAACTTATATGTGGTAGACTCCAAAGGTGTGCCGTAGAGGCTGAAATCTATGTTTGTGTCCTTCTTCCACTTGTTGCACATATCGTTCATATGTTGCATAACGGAGAGAGCAAACTCCTTGCCGCCATTATCATCAGTATGCGATTTGCCTGTCATATACTTTGTGCACTCATAGAGTCCTGCATAGCCGAGTGAAATAGTGGAATAGCCATCAAAAAGAAGTCTGTCGATAGTCTCGCCTTTCTTTAATCTTGCGAGAGCACCGTGCTGCCACAAAATAGGAGCGGCATCGCTGACTGTGCCCTTAAGTCTGTTGTGACGGCACATAAGTGCACGATAGCAAAGGTCAAGTCTTTCATCAAAGATTTTCCAAAACTTTTCCATTTCTCCGCCGGAGGAGCAAGCCACATCGACAAGGTTAATTGTAACAACTCCTTGGTTGAATCTGCCGTAATACTTATGCTTGCCATCAACATAATTCTTGGCGTTGGCAATATTGCCGATACCCGCGTCGGTAAATCTGTCAGGAGTAAGGAATGAACGGCAGCCCATACAGGTATAAACATCACCCTTGAGCTCGTGCATAACTTTTTCGCTGATATAGTCGGGAACCATACGCTTTGCAGTACATTTTGCTGCAAGCTCTGTCAAATAATAATATGGTGAGTCCTCTGTAATATTGTCTTCCTCAAGGACATAAATAAGCTTAGGAAATGCCGGAGTAATCCATACGCCCTCCTCATTCTTAACGCCCCTGATACGCTGAGTAAGGGTTTCCTCAATAATCATAGCGAGGTCCTTTTTTTCCTGCTCGTTCTTAGCCTCATTAAGATACATAAATACAGTAACAAACGGAGCCTGACCGTTTGTTGTAAGGAGAGTAACGACTTGATACTGAATGGTCTGAACGCCACGGGATACTTCATCACGCAGACGCTTTTCGGCAAGTTTGCTGACCTGCTCGTCAGTCATATCGAGTCCGTATTCTTCTTTTTCTGCCAAAACCTGCTTTCTTATCTTTTCTCTACTGACCTGTACGAAAGGTGCAAGGTGAGCCAAAGAGATTGACTGACCGCCGTACTGGCTGGAAGCAACCTGTGCGATAATCTGAGTAGCAATGTTGCAAGCGGTAGAAAATGAATGTGGTTTTTCTATCATAGTCTCACTGATAACAGTTCCGTTTTGGAGCATATCCTCAAGATTAACGAGGTCACAGTTGTGCATATGCTGTGCAAAATAGTCTGCATCGTGGAAATGGATAAGTCCCTGCTCGTGTGCCTCCACAATATCCTGTGGGAGAAGAATACGCTTTGTGATATCCTTAGATACCTCACCTGCCATATAATCACGCTGAACGGAATTTACGGTAGGGTTCTTATTACTGTTCTCTTGCTTAACTTCTTCGTTATTGCACTCAATAAGAGAGAGAATTTGGTTATCTGTAGTATTAGCCTTTCTGATAAGAGAACGGGTGTAGCGGTATCTGACGTATCTCTTAGCTACCTCAAATGCACCCTGAGCCATAATCTGATCCTCAACGATGTCCTGAATCTCCTCTACGGAGAGTGCTCTGCTTGCCTTTGCAATCTTAAACTCGACAAATTCTGCAATGTCGTTAATTTGGCTACGGGTAAGCTCTTCCTTTTCGCACGCCTGATTGGCTTTAGATACGGCTATTACGATTTTGTTTAAATCAAAGTCTGCTTCGGAGCCGTTTCTCTTTATGATTTTCATAAAATTTACCCCTTCTCTTTTCGTTTTTCTAAAAAATTACAAAACAATAACAATCAATTTTTCGTGACCTTTTCAATAATACCAAATGGCAGTGTCAATGTCAATAGGTTTATGCCAAAAAATACAAGATATTGTGTCCACTCACCAACTATGGCACATAATAATACGAAATGTAGTATTTACAAAATCTTAACAAAAGGCATAAATCCGCCGTTTGGCACAAATATACACATAAATTATTACATTTTGTAATATAGCAAAAAGGCATAAAAAAGACGGGAAGCAAACTTCCCGTCAAAATGATTAATTATTACCAACCGAGACGAACGATAGTAATGTTGCATGAACCTGTACCGTATCTGTAGCAGGCACTGTGACCCTCCGGAGTGAAGATGTCGATACGACCTCGTCTCGACAATCCGCTGCCTCCACGGTCAACTACCGTATAATTGTTTCCGCCGACCTCTACGACACTGCCCAAAGGCAACCAGTTACAAGCGATATAGTACGGATTTGACATTCCGTTATATATTCTTCTGCCCGAAGTGGTAATACCTCTCGAGTTTCCGTTACAGGTGGCGCAGGCACAATAGTGAGTATATCTGCCGTTGATTACCTGACCTACAGTGTAGCCGTTCTTAGACTTAACACCGTTAGGTTTTACGGAATTGGCGGTTTTCTTTGTGCCGACCTTTACAACCTTTTGTACAGGCTGTGACTTTACGGTTCTGTTTTCTTCTTTGCGTGACTTTTCTTTAGAGTTTACATACTTAACTCTGTAGGTCACCTCTGCCTCGCCGTCTTTTCCGGCTTTGACAGTCTTTGTCTTGCCTTGTGCAAGTGAGCTGTCATTTTGCTCTTTGGTAGAATATTTCATAGTGATTGTCTTTTTGACAGTCTTATATTCTACTCTGTATACCTTAACCTTCATACCTGCTTTGACCGGCTGTGAAAGCTTAGGCTTTGTATAGTCATCCTCGCCCAAAGTAATTCCTGCTGTTGTGAGCAAATCCTTTACGGAGCCGTCTACTACAGAATACTTTGTTGTCTTTCCGTCTGCAGTTACAGATACGGAAAAGGCTTTTTTAATTCCGATTACCATACCGTCTTTAACAGGGGCATCAAAATCATAAGTAGTTCTGTCACCCTTGTTCAGTTTTACGCCCGCTTCGGTAAGGGCGTCACCCACCTTTTCGGAATAGACATCATAGGTTGTGATTTTTCCGTCGGACTCAACATTGATTGAGTTCATTCTGTGGATGATAATTTTGCCGCCTTTACTCTCCTCAAATGATGAAATGTCAAGTTTGTCATCGTCATCGAGAGTAATTCCTGCAGATTTGAGAATTTCGATAGGTTCCGTCTCAGTGGTAGTAACTGTAACACTCTGTCCGTTGTCTACTACAGAAACCTCGTACTGACCGAGGGTTCCCGCGATAGCGGTACTTGCAAATGTAGAAACGATAAGGACGAGCGCAATTACTGCTGTCATAATCGATCTTATCGACCGTTTGCCAGCTATTGATTGGTTAGTCATCTTAGTCTCCTTTTCTTCTTTGACAACAAGAATTTATTTGGTGCCGAGGTGGCTCCATATCTATGTTGCCTCAAAGCGTCGCCTATTATAGCACAAATCAACAAGATGTCAATTTTCAACCCGAGTACATTTTGTACAAGTTGCACAAAAGCAAAAAAATAAATACGCAATTTTGGCAAGCGGCATCCCAAATATTGTGGTTTTGTTATTTAGCGCTTTAGCGTGTTGAATTGAAATTTTGTTAAATTGTTAAAAATTCCGTTATCAAGAATTACAAATTGTAACTTTTTGCTTTATTAGGTTACAAAACTACTACATATAGTCCCTATACCCTGTTTCAGCCGAAAACCCATCTAAATATAGATTTCGCAAAACTTTTTGTGAAATTTGTCGTTTATTGTATATTATAATATATAATTTATATACATTATATAAAGCCGTAACATAAAAAAGCCCCCTAAAAAGGGGGCAAAAAAATTTATTATTTAAGAACCTTAAAGTCAACTTTTCCTATCTTTGTTCTCGGAAGTGCATCAATATACTCTACTACTTTAGGCACAGACCATTTAGACAAATTCTGATTGCCGAACTCAATAATCTTTTCGGTCAGCTTCGCATCGTCGTCGTGCTTAAAGTTTTTATTCTTTACTACAAAAAGTTTGATTTGAGTCTTGCCTTCCTCGCCGATACCGATAGCACAGCAGTCATAAATTTCTGCCATTGCACGATAAGACTCCTCTATAAATGACGGATAAACAAGATAGCCGGAAATCTTATACACTCTCTTAAGTCTCTGACGGTAATAGAGATCGCCATGCTCCTCATCATAGAACACCATATCTCCGGTGTGGAGCCATACTTTGCCGTCATCATGCTTTACGAGAACCTTTGCAGTCTCCTCTGGGTCGTTCCAATATCCCTGCATAAGAGTAGGACCATATACGCAAAGCTCGCCGTCCTCGCCGCTGACCGGCTCGGTTGTGCCGGGCTTGACTACCATAGTCTGAATATTGTAGGTAGGAATACCGATACAGCCCTGTGGTGCTTCTCTGAGGGGAGAAGTAAATGTACATACCGTAACACATTCGGTAAGACCGTAACCGGATACAAAATGTACCTTTGCGCCATATTCCTTGAGCAATCTGTCCATTTTTTCGGTAAGAGAATACGGAACAACATCACCGCCGGAACCGATAAGTTTCATCTGGCTGAGATCACATTTGAGATAGCCTGCTTTGTGTACCTTCTCGAAGAAATCCGGCACGCCGAATACAAAGCTGATTTTGTACTTTTTGATAGCATCGGAACACATCTTAGCGTCAAACTGTGGGAACAGGGCCTGCGGCATACCGGTAATAATGGAAATATGCATACACATACCGAAGCCGAAGCCGTGAAAAACAGGAAGCGCCGTGAGCATACAATCCTTATCGGGATCAATAACATCGTGAAGAACGGTATCAACAACATCGGTAATCTCATATGAAAGGCTGTTGATATTATAGTTAGAAAGCATAACCGCCTTAGGATTGCCTGTAGTACCGCCTGTCATCATAGTAACGGCTGTAGCCTGTGGATCGGTCTCGGTGTGAACAGTATTATTTTCGAGATATTCCTTGCCCTCTTTGAGAAAATCTTTCCAACTGATTAGCTTTTTTACACCATTTGCAGGAGCGGTCTTGCCTTTAATCTTTTTCTTATATGTCATATTGGCGAGCAAGCCAAATGCGTTCTTAGGAAAATAGGTAGCGGTTTTGCACTTTACGAGAGTCAAATCCTCCATGCCGGCAAAAGCCTTTTCGCTGACATCAAAACAAAAAGCGAACTTGGCACCCACAAGCTCCTTTGCATACTTAACCTCACTTGCTACAGAAAGCGGGTGGAGCATAGATGCGATTGCGCCGATTTTGTTAATAGCATAAATAGCACATATGCACTGCGGCATATTCGGAGCACAAACTATTACTCTGTCGCCTTTCTTTACGCCGTTAGCAACAAGACCTGCTGCACAGAGCTGTACCATCTCATCAGCTTCTTGCCAGCTGATTGTATTATTATAATAATGAAAGCAAGGCTTTGTACCTCTGGCTTGGGCAGAGTCCTCAAATTTTTGGTACATAGTCTTTTCTACATCATATTTAGAAATGAATTTATCCATAGAACCTCTCCTAAAACATTTTATCGACATTTGTCTATTATCTTTGTGATGGCTATATTATAGCAGATTAAAAGCAAAAATACAAACGATTTTCCATTTGTTTATTTTCATTTTATAATTTAGTAAATTGTTGTTTAAAATCCTGCTGATATGTGGTATATTATTATAGACAAAAATAAGAGGACAAAATTATGGAATACAAAATAAAAAAAGACCCTATAAATGAAATTCCAAAGGTACAATTTGTATTTTGGATAATAGTCAGGATAAGTATGATTGTGTGCGCTGCTTATTCCTTTATTCACGGTGACAAGGTAATGGGCTTTGAGAGCGTAGCTTGTTTCATATTCAGTCACCTGTGGGATATGTTTCAGATTTTCGGCGGTGAAAGCTTTATTATTGAAGTACCTCCGCTTAGTCAAACACTGCTGAACATTATCATATTCATAGGTATAGTTTTCGGTTCATATCTGGAGCTGTTCGACAAAATATGGTGGTTCGACAACTTTATGCATATACTGTCCGGCTTTGTCTGTGCCTCGTTCGGTTATGATTTGGCAGTGATATTGCAAAGAAAAAAAGGCAAGTGTTCCATAATCCTGGCGGCAATGTTTGGGCTTATGTTCGCACTGTCTATCGCAGTGGGATGGGAGTTTTATGAGTTCCTTATGGACAGCCTCCAT
>URJF01000059.1 GCA_900548085.1 uncultured Oscillospiraceae bacterium
AGGAGTAATATCCTTATATGTAGTCTCTACAGCGTCTTTGTTATGCTCCTTGTCCCAATCGGAAGAAGAATACTTAGAAGCAAGGTCTGCAAAGTTTGAGCCGTCTGCTTTAAGTGCCTTTGCAAAAGCTTTTGCATCGTCCTCGCTGTCGCACTCAAACATCTTTACATCAACAGACTTAAGGTCGTCATAGTTATCCTTTTTGTATTCTTCATACTTTTCGTTGCTGTACTTTTTGGAGTTCAGCTCATTTTTGTAATCTGACTGATAATTTTCCGCAATATAAGAAATTTTAGCTTCTCTGCGGAAAACCTCTTCAGTTACGCCCTTGCCCATAGCTGCGGTAAGGTAGCCGCTGAGTGTATAGCCGTACTTCTTGGCAGAATCATTATACTCTTTGAGTGTATCCTTAAGCTCTGACTTTTGGTCATCGGTGATGGAAGGCTCCTTGCCCTTGTTAGCGGCAACAGCCTCATAGTAGTACAGATAAGTCGACTTGATGGAATCTATAACCTGCTCTTGAATGTACTCAGCCCATGTAACAGTCTTTCCGTCGTCGTTCTTTACGGTCTGCTTAGAAAGCTTTTTGTCAAAATCAACATTGAGATTTGCTGTACTGAGGTCTATGCCGTACTGCTCATACTGCTTCTTTTGATTTTGGAGCGTATTATACTTCATAGCGAAGTAATAGTTGTATGTGCTAACCTTAATGTTATGGCTCTTGCCTTTTCCGTCGGTAAGAGTGAATGCAGTAAGTGTGGACTGCGGAACGCCGAAGCTGCTGAACAGTCCGTGTCTGCAAACACCTGTGCCGATGTATGCAAAGAGCAATGCAATAACAACGATTACTGCGATAACAGAATTGACAATCTTCTTAGTCTTTCTTACCATAGGGATTGTCATACCGTCCTTGCTGTGCTTTATACCCTCGTACTGAGCAGTAAGGTCATCACGCTGACGGCGAAGCTTTTTCTTCTGCTTCTCGTCCTTTTCTTCTAATATTTGAGTTCTAATCTTGTCAATCTCGGAAATAAGTTCTTCTTTTTTTGTATCGGCTTTTTCTTGTTTAGCATCAATCTTAGCCTGCTTCTTTTCTTCCTTTGACAACTTTTGTTTTTCTTCTTTAGCCATTTTTTTCATCCTTTTTGTGAATTTGTATCAACCTGAAATATTCTACACTATTTTGCAAAATATTACAACCCCTATTATTCTTCGGCGATTATTTGCCGGTGGAGGTAGTAGTGGTGCTGTCGGATGCGCTCACATTGTTGTCATCTGTTGAGCTGCTACTTGAGGAAGTATTTTTCTTAGCCTTTGCAACCTTCAGCTTTGATGCGGCAGACTTGTGCTGCTTTACCTTAGCACTGCTGACAATGTTATTTTCCTTTTCGGTAATAACTTCTTTTGCACAATCGTATTGATATTCCTTATAGTCGCCTACAAAATACATAATGTGGTAGCCGTGCTCTGACTGTACGATATCAACATCGCCGTATTTTCTGGACTTATCGGTAGCCCAATTTTCAAAGCTCTTTACCATCTGTCCGAGAGGAGTGCCGGCATATAGTCCACCGTAAAGTCCTGATGAACCTGCAGAGGTAGACTCTGTATCATCACTGTACTTTTCTGCAAGGAGGGCAAATGAATACTCTGTTTTGTCGCCCTTGTTGTACTCAGCGAGAATCTTCTCTGCCTTTGCTTTTGCGGCAGCCCATTCTTTTTTGGAATACTTCTTTTTGTTATCGGCAGAATTGCCGTCGGAATTTTTGCTGTTGCCCGGCATAACGAGAATATGTCTTACGGAGTAAACCTCGTCGTCAAGGAGCTTAGGATCTGTTGTCTTGAGGATAATATAAACAGCCTTGTTGTCGCTGTCATTGAAATAACTGCAAGAGCCTTTCTTTGTGTCTGATGAGAAAAGCCAAGCCATTGCACCGTCGAGAAAGCTCTCCTCATTCTTTGTGACTGTGGTCTCAACATTGTCTGCCAAAGCCTGTGCACACTCTTCTTCGCTCTCATAGTAACCTGCATTTACATACTGAGCAATAAGGTCTGAATATGCCTTTGGAACTAATTTCTTTATGTCCTTTACGGAAGTGATTTCGGAGGCATATTTTTTAGCCTGAGCGATAACCTTAGATTTTGTCTTGTCTGAATACTTCATCTGCAGATAAGCAAAGCCAACTGACTGATAATTGTCGGAATGCTTTTTGTAGTAAGCGTTGATTTCGGCATCGGTAGCCTTTGTTTCTACCTGAGATTTTTGGTAATAATTCTCTGCAAGGTACGCCTGCTGAAGCATCTTTTTGATTGTGGCATAGCCGCAATAATCGCCGTAGGTGTCGCTGATATATTTGTCTACAGACTCATTTTTCTCCGAAGCACTGCTCTTGATTGAGCTGAGGTTGGAGTTAATAGCCTTTTCCTGAGCAGAAGTAAGCTTTGTACCTGCTGCAACTGCTTTTTCGTAATAAGAAGTGATATATTGAATTTGGTCGATGGTATCATCCTTAAACTTTTGTGCCCATGTAACAGTCTTTCCGTTATCGTCGGTATATGTCTGCTTGGAATAATCCTTGGTGGTATCAAGGTCATAATATCCGTAGCCTGCATAGCTGATATAATTCTGTGAAATACAGGTGTAGTAGTAGTTGTACATACCGATAGAAACATCGGTGTCGCCTACTGTGACAGCTACATTGCCGGGATTCATCTTTTCGTCGCTGTTAGGCACTGTGTAGTAGCGCACGCCCAAGAACACAAGAACAGCAATAATGATAACCGTAAAAATCGCCGCAAGGATAAACTTAGGCTTGTCGGGATTATGCGGTTTCTTTTCTTTTTTGTCTGCAGTCTCCGGCTCTTCTTTAGCAGCTCTCTTTGGCTTATCGAGAGGTTCATATGACTTTTTAGGCTCAGGGAGAGTGTCCTCCTCTAACTTTTCGGGAATAGTAATCTCGTACTCATCGCTCTCAACAACAGTGTCGTCAAGGGTGAACGCCTTAGCCTCAAATTCCCAATTATCGTTTTGTTCGTAGCCGGATTCTGTTTTGGTTTTGTCTTTAGATACGGCAGGCTCGTCAACATTTTCGTTATTGTTTTCGCCGAGTCCGTTTTCGTTAAACTTTTCGCTCATACAAATACTCCTTAATTTAGTAAGTATAATATTTATAATTATACTATAAGTAGGTTAATAATGCAACACCCCAAAATGTGAACTTTTTATAACAAAAAGGAAGCTAAAACTGTTTGTTATATAGTTATAACAAAAATTAACACTTGCATAAATATAATCTATATGGTATTATCGTATCACCCTAAAGGTGATGGATTTGAGGAAGTGAACGAATGTTACCTTTAACTAAGGACAAAACCGACCGAAAATTATTTTTAGGTCTGATAATAACGCTGGGCGTATCTATGCTTATGCCTGAGTACATAGCGCCGATATTCGTATTCGTGCTGTACATAGTGTTTATGCGAACATTCAAAAAATCGGGACGCAACGCAAAAATGGGCGACTTGGGCAAAGTATTCTTTGTTTACACAGTATATATGCTGATGTCATCCATATGGAGCAAAGCACACCTTATGTCTGCGCTTGTGTCGCTGCTGTGGATGGGATGTCTACTGACATACATACTAATCGCAAACACAGTCAACACAGAGGATAAAATAAAAAGTGCCATAACCGCAATGAACATATCTGCGGGAATAATCGGACTTATGGCTATACTCGGAATAATCACATACAATCTCTTTATGCACTGTGACTGGTACAAGAGAGAGTGGCTGTTCCCCAACCCGTTCTATTGGGAGCTGAACGATAAGGTATTTGATCTGCTGCCTATAGACGTAATCAACTACAAATTCCGTTCGAGAGCATCAGCTACATTTGATAATCCGCTGATACTCGCCACATATCTGGTAGTCGCCACACCGTTCTGTGCCTTTGGCTCTGTATTTTTTGAAAAAGGCAAGCACAGAAAAATCAGCAGAGTCTGCCTCCTGTTTGCTCTGGGAGGACTGGTGTGCACATCATCGAGAGGCTCTTTTATAGCAATCGGAGTCGCAATACTGATTATGATTTTGAGCAGTAAAAAATCGCTGAAAAAGCTCGCACCGTTTTTGATTATTTTGGCTGCTGCGGTACCGATGGCATTATTCCTGAGATTCAAAAATACGAAGTCAACTGACTTTTTGGAGTCGGACAGCCAAAGATTCCATATTTGGCAAAGCTGTCTCGATATGTTCTTTAAGCATCCGGTTTTCGGATTAGGCGCAGGAACAGAGAACATTCACCAATCGCTGATTAACGACTATAATATCCAAAGAACTCACGCTCATAATCTGTTTTTGGAAATGCTGGTTGAGGGCGGTATAATCGGCGGAATATTTGTAATTGCAATTATAGTTATAACAGCAAAAAACATATACAAAATATGCACACTGAAAGACAGGAAATACAAAAATTACGGCATACTGTACACGGCGTGCTTAGTAGGCTTTGTAATTATGTCCGTATTTGAATTTACACTCCAATCAGCCAAGGAGCTGATGATATTCTTTATGCTCTTAGGATTCACAGAGGCGACATACAGAATGGCAACTGACACCATTCAGCTTGCACCGGACGAGATAGCCGAACAATATGAGGTTGTCCCCGACGAAATCAACGAAAAAGAAACAGTATAACAAAAAGCATCAAAGGTTAGTTCGCCTTTGATGCTTTTTTGCTATGTAAAACTACTGTGGGATATTCCGTTCTTCTTAAAATAACAATTGTCGGCAGAAGAACAACAAAGCAACCCAGCGGTATCGACAGCCATATTCTTTTACAATCTAAAAGTGAAACAAAAACTATGCACACAGACAGTACGGATATTAGCAATGCGTTAATTAAAACTGATTTTTTCTTATCCCCTATCGCCTGAAAATATGCACCGAAAATCAAAATCGGCGGAAGAAAAGCGGCAGACAAAGATATTATGTTCAACGCTCCCGCACCTATAGAAACTACGGTGTCGCTCTTAGTAAAAATGCTCATAAGCTGCGGCGATACAAGCTCGATAATCAAAATCGCAACGGCAGAATAAGCATAAAGAGTTACAAAACAGCATCTCAGTGTTTTTGAAATTCTCGATAGATTTTTTGCACCGAAGTTATAACTGATAATCGGCGAAGATGCTTGAATGAGAGCATTAAACGGGATTATAAAAAATGTTGCAATTTTTCCCACATACGCAAATGCCGAAACCCAATCGGAAGTCAACAAGCGTGACAGACAATTATTCACCACAAGAAATATAACCGACATTCCGCCCATTTGCAAAAGGACGGGAACACCGAGTGCTATAATCTCACGAATTGTATTTAGGTGCGGTTTTGCTTTTTTGAAAGATTGGCAGGAAATTTTTGTAAAGAAAATTATGCTCATCAAAAAGCTGATAAACTGTGAGCCGACTGTAGCGAGCGCCGCACCTCTGACTCCCATACTCAGCAGAAAAATAAAAACATAATCAGCAAAAACATTAAATGCTGTGGGAACAAGCCAAATCATAAGTGAGTAAACCATTCTGCCCTCGGCTCTGATCAGAGATGAAAAGCCGGTAGAAAAAATATTTCCAGCGGCAATAATAATCAGATAGTCCTTAGCGTAGGAATAAATCTCTCCTTCCGCACCCAAAATCCGAAGTATAAACGGATGAAGCAGAATACACAAAATGCCTACCGTGGCAGTGGTAACATAAAATGCAAGCATAGCGGACACCGTTACGCCACCGGCTTTTTCATATTTCTTTTCGCCCAGCAGTTTTGAAACGATTGTGCCGGCTCCGCTGCCTACAGTCTGTGCAAAAGCCCCCTGCAATATCATAAATGGGTAGACTACAGAAACGCCTGCCATGGCCTCATCACCTATGCCGTAGCTGACAAAAAGCGTGTCAACAATGTTATAAAGTGACGAAAAGAGCAAGGCACAAAATGTAACCGATGAATACTTAAACAGCAGCTTAGGGATACTTTCAGTCTCCATCTGTTTAGTTTTGGTCAACGAATTATTCATCGGACAACACCTTAAAGGCTGATTTGTACATCACATTGGCTGACACGGTGTCAAAAATCCATCCTTTGTCTACAGGTCTGAAACGATAGTATCTTTCTGTCTCCTGAATGAGAGCCATCAATCCCTGAGCAAAGGCATAGCGAATTTTCGTTTCTCTGTTTATTTCTATCTTAACATCGCTCAAGCGGTTATAGTGCTCGATTGACTTTGATTTTTTCTCCAAGGGGGCGATAAAGTCCTCAAGACAAATAAAGTCAAAAACAGGATCGCCCCACATACTGCGCTCGGGATCAATAATCGAAAAAAGCGGCTCGCCGTCGGCAGTATTTTTGCAGATAATATTAGCATCCCACAAGTCATAGTTCACTGCAACGCAAGGTGCCGATGACAGAATGTCCTTGTATTTTTCGGCATAACCGAGGAGCCTTTTTCCACGGCGACTGTTTTTACCGAAACGCTCTGCGTCTGACAGCAAGTTAGTAATCATAGCAGTGACGGCATCCGCCCAAGTATCATACAGTCCGTTTTGAACATAGCCGTAGCGGTCGCACTTGATACCATGCAGTTTTGATACTATAGACACTGTCTCAAGAAGGTTGTCACAATCAGGTGCGCTGAACTTGTTTCTGTGTACGCCGTCAATTTTTTCCATAACGAACCAATCGGCATCCACTGCGCTGTGAGAAAAATCACTGCCATAAATTTTCGGAACAGATATATCGGTATTTTTCTTAATCACATCGTACCAATAAAGCTCTGTTTTGAGCATATTTTTTTCGTATGTCATTACCGGAATATCGGATTTAGGAGCAATTTTAAGCACATATTCTTTATCGGCGACGACACTGTAAACTGCGTTGAACATACCTAATCCCAAAGGCGACGCAGACTTTATATCGGATATACGCAGAGAAGAAAATATATTCTCTATATCTGCTTCGGTCAGGAGATATTTTGTTTTACTTTTCACACAGACCACCCTTTCTGCAATCATAGTAGCATATTGAATGGGCATTGTATATCAAAAAGCAGTGATAATATTAAAAATCCGCACATAAAAAACGACGGCTGTTGACTTTTGGCATCAATAATTATATGCTTAGGTTAGGGTGATATTATGAACTATGATGAACTGATGAGTATAAAAATCATACCCAAAGAGATAGCAAAATCTCAATCAAAATCATTTGCAAACGGGTTATACCACACACCTTACAGAGATGAAATACGACTTTTTTCCTGTGTTAAACAGGGCGATTTGAAAAAGCTGATATTCGAGTTAAAACAGTTGGGAATACAAAATATCACGGTAGGTCAAATGTCCGACGACGACCTGCAACAGCACAAGTATATGGCAGTCAGCTTCATCACTCTCGCCACAAGATATGCAATACAGGGCGGACTGAACGAAGATGTTGCCTACCGCTTTTCCGATGATTTTATTATGAAAACAGACCGAGCAAAAACAAAAGCAGCTGTCTATGCGGCAATAGTAGACGGCGCTATTGAACTGACAAACAAGGTCAGCAACGAGCAGAAAAGGCTGAGTTATTCGCCGCACATACGCAAGTGTGTCGCATATATCAACAAAAACCTCGACAAAAAGCTGACAGTCAATTCTGTAGCCGGGCATTGTAATTTGTCGCCTGATTACCTGTCTCACTTGTTCAAAACAGAAATGGGAATAAACCTCAGCAGCTACATAAACCACCAAAAGTTAGAGCTGTCCCAAACCCTGCTATGGGAGGGATATGACAACGAAAAAATTTGCTACACTCTCGGATTTTCGAGCCAAAGCCATTTTATTTCATCATTCAAAAAAGAATACGGCATAACTCCCGGAGAATATGTAGCAATGACAAAGTAAATACAAAAAATGCCTTGCAGTATTTGTTAACCGCAAGGCATTTTTTATTTGATCAGCCGATATATTTGTAACCGGCATCTTCTACTGCTTTTTTGATTTTTTCATCATCAACAGAAGTTGTTAATGTAATCTCGGCACTGTCAGTTTCGTGATTTGGAGTTGCGGTATCTACACCGTCAACAGCCTCCAAAGCCTTCTTTACCGCAGCCTCACAATGAGGGCACATCATTCCTTCAATTTTTACAGTTTTTTTCATAGTAACAATCTCCTTTATATCAACCTGAACAGGTTTTATTTTTTTCACATTTTTAGTTTTATGAATTTTGAAAAGATTAAGTCTCAGTGCGTTGGTAACAACGCAAAAGCTGGACAGACTCATTGCCGCTGCGCCGAACATCGGATTAAGAGTCCAGCCGAAAAT
>URJF01000060.1 GCA_900548085.1 uncultured Oscillospiraceae bacterium
GGTAATTAGAGCTGACGGACACTCTACCACAGATATTTTGGATGCTGTTCTGTCTCTCATACCGTTAGACACATATACAGAAAAGCCTATAGCACTGATGGAGGTAGTTAAGGGCGATAACACCCCTACCCCAACTATTTGGGCTGAATACGACAAGCTGTTTAATAAATATGAACCTGAACATCACGATATAGAAATGACCGAAAGATTTGCTTTTTATGAAAGAGCAAAAAAAGCATATTTAATTATAGCTACAGGTGAAACAGCTATATATGCTAATGTTCTACTGAAAAAAGGAGTCGTAAAGAAATGAGCAAGGTGTTAGCCTTCGATTTTGGTGCATCAACTGGCAGAGCAATATTAGCCGACTACAGTAATGGCAAGCTGACCTACAGCGAGGTGCACAGATTCGACAATAATTTGACAGAACAAAACGGCAAACTTTGCTGGGATTTCAAATATCTCTTAGGCGAGGTCAAAAAAGCCATTGGAATGGTTAGTGATGCAGATTCTTTAGCATTCGACACCTGGGGTGTGGATTACGGCATTTTGGATAAGAACGGAAAACTGATTTCACTCCCTGTCTGCTACAGAGATGAACGAACGAAAAATATTCCCGAAGAAATATACAAGCATATCACTCCAGAAAAGTTGTATGAAAAAACCGGCAATCAAATTATGCCTATCAACACATTATTTCAGCTGAAAGCAGAAACAGAAGTCAACGGTGATATTTTTCTGTTTATGCCCGACTTATTTGCATACTGCCTGTGCGGAGCAAAAACTGTTGAACAAACAATTGCATCTACTTCTCAAATGCTTGATTTGGAAAATGTCAAATGGCAGAAAGATATTTTTGCACTTAGCGAAAAAGATGAAAAACTACTGCCGGAGATAGTTAAAAGTGCTACTGTGGCAGGAGAATATAACGGTATAAAGGTAATTAAGGTTGCCGGTCACGACACGCAGTGCGCAGTCTGTGCAATGCCAAGCACAAATGACAAAATATCTGCATTTCTTTCTTGCGGCACTTGGTCTCTGATTGGCTGTGAAAACGACAAACCAATACTTACAGATAAAAGTATGAATGACGAACTGTCAAACGAACTGGGTGCGAACGGCAAAATCAATTATCTGAAAAACATAAGCGGACTTTGGCTCATTCAGGAAATAAGAAGAAATTTCAAAGCAGAAGACAAAGAATATTCGTATAACGATATGGAACAGCTTGCAAGAAAAGAAAAGCCATTTGGCTTCTTCATTGATCCTGATGATCCGAACTTTGCAACTCCCGGCGGTATGCCTGAAAAAATCAGAGATTTTTGCAAAAAGACCGGTCAGAAAATTCCGAACGCAGACGGCGAGCTAATCAGATGTATCTATGAAAGTTTGGCAATGAAATACAAATATGCTATAGAACAAATTGAAAGCAACACCGAAAAGAAATTTGAAGTACTGCATCTGCTCGGAGGCGGAACAAAAGATACCTTTTTGTGTCAAATGGCGGCAGACAGTCTTAACATTCCTGTAATCGCAGGGCCTACTGAGGCTACAGCATTGGGCAATATAATGCTCCAACTCATTGCTCTCGGTGACATAAAGAGTGTAGATGAAGGCAGAAAAATAATCAGAGAACAAGAAAAAACTGTTACTTATTATCCCGAAAATGCAAAATCATTTTCGGATGGATACAAAAAATTCAAACAAATTATAAAATAAGAAAGGGGTTTTATTGTTATGAATTATCCAAAAATCGGTATCCGTCCTACAATAGACGGAAGATGGGGCGGCGTTCGTGAAAGCCTTGAAGATCAAACTATGGGAATGGCAAAGGCAGCGGCAGAGCTTATTGCAAAAAATGTGTGCTACCCTGATGGTACTCCCGTACAATGTGTAATCAGCAATACAACAATCGGCGGCGGTGCAGAAGCAGCAAAATGTGCAGAACAGTTTTCTACCGAAAATGTTGTCGCTACTCTCACTGTAACACCGTGTTGGTGCTATGGCTCGGAAACATTCGATATGGACCCAAAGACCATCAAGGCTGTTTGGGGCTTTAACGGAACCGAAAGACCGGGTGCAGTATATCTCGCCGCAGTAATGGCTGCTTATGCTCAAAAGGGTATGCCAGCATTCTCCATCTACGGACACGATGTTCAAGATATGGACGACAGATCAATTCCCGATGATGTAGCAAAAAAGATTATAACTTTTGCTAAATGTGCTGTGTCAGTCGGATGGATGAAAAACAAGTCTTATGTCAATGTCGGCGGTGTGGCAATGGGTATTGCCGGTGCATATTGCAACGCTACAGTATTCCAAAAATATTTTGGCATTCGTCCTGAATGGGTTGATATGTCGGAAATCATTCGCAGAATTACTCTTGAGATTTACGACCACGATGAATATAACAAAGCAATCGCTTGGGTAAAAGCTAACTGCAAAGAGGGATTTGACAAAAACGCAGGAAAGAATCTTCCTGATGTCATCACAAAGTCAAAGGTAGTAAATCCCGATGAGGACTGGGAATTCATTACTAAAATGACATTGATTATTCGAGACATTCTCTTTGGCAACAAAAAGCTCGACGAAATGGGATGGCATGAAGAAGCTCTCGGCAAGAATGCCGTAGCAGGCGGTTTTCAGGGACAGCGGAACTGGACAGACTGGCTGCCTAATGCTGACTTTACAGAGGCAATAATGGCATCGAGCTTTGACTGGAACGGTAAAAAAATGCCTACTCCATTCGCTACAGAAAATGATACACTCAACGGTGTATCGATGATGCTCGGCACATTAGTGTCTGACAGTGCTCCATGTTTCCATGATGTTCGCACATATTGGAGCCCGAAGGCTTGTGAAAGAGTAACGGGTATGAAACCTGACGGTGTAGCAAAAGACGGATTTATCCACCTTATCAACTCAGGTGCAACAGCTCTCGACGGAACCGGTGCCGCAAAGAACGACAAAGGTGAAGGCTGTATGAAACCGTTCTGGAAACTCACTGACGATGACATTAAGTCTTGTCTCGATGCTACAGATTGGTGCAGAGCTGACTATGAATACTTTAGAGGCGGCGGATTTTCTTCTCACTTCCGTTGTAATGCAGAAATGCCTATAACAATGCTCAGAGTAAATATTGTTGAGGGAATCGGCCCTGTAATTCAAATTGCAGAAGGCTACACAGTAAAACTCCCTGACCAAATCCATAACACTATCGATAAGCGTACTGACCCAACATGGCCTACTACATGGTTCGCTCCTAAGCTTACCGGTAAAGGTGCATTTAAGGATGTTTACAGCGTTATGGCTAATTGGGGTGCAAATCACGGTGTTACTGTTTACGGTCATGTAGGTGCGGAGCTTATTACTCTCGCATCAATGCTGAGAATTCCTGTAAATATGCACAATGTAGACGCTGACAGAATTTTCCGTCCGCAATGCTGGAGTGCATTTGGTACTGACGATACACAAGCAGCAGATTACAGTGCTTGCAAGACTTACGGTCCATTGTATAAATAATAGAATACATAAATTAAGGCGTTCTCATTGAGAACGCCATTTTTCTTATAATTTGTTATATCTTACCATCTACCAACCATAGATTTTTTATTTGGTCTTTTATGTCATCAAATTCCCACAATTTTTGGGAGTTCTTTTTGCTGTTGCAGTCATTTATTTTTATTTTGCCGTCCTTAGTACCTACCATGGCAATGTAATGTCCACCATCGGTAAAATCTCCGGGCCCCATAATACATACAATCGGTTTCCCCATCTTTAGATTACTCATAACAGCATCTTTGTTTAGCGGTAATTCCTTAACATTCATGCCAAGGTCTTTGCCGCCTTTGCTTATCAGTGTCCACAATGAACCGTGACCGGGAGAGCAATATCCATGCTTTATTGAATATTTCAGCATATAATCAGGTGTATATTTTGGATTTTGGAGTACATAAATAGCAACCATGGACAGTGTTGTCGGTCCGCAACCGGTAATTCCTGCAACATCATTGCCATACTTTATGTATCCCCATCGCTTGTCCCACTGCATCAACAAAGGGACAGACTTGACATTTTTGTATTCGCTGTGGTCAATAATATGTTTAGCATCCTTTTCTACAGGATACGAAAGAACAAAATCTCTTGTTTCATCATTTTTCTTGAGTAGTTCAACCATACTGTCAGGGTATTCGGAAATGTCGATATCATTTTCCTTAGCATATCCGCTAATCAATTCGTCAACCGAGGTTACTTTAGTAACCGAATTAAATACTTGAACCGTATCATTGTTTTTGTTATTTGAATTTTTAATTGTAACCGATATAATTATTGCAACGAGCAGCAATACTATAGTAAAAGTGGCTACAATCACATACCTTCTTTTTACCATTTTGTGTACCCCCCAGCACAAATTTATTATACTACAACATTGAGCTATTAGATTAAGATAAATGTATAAATTTGGTGAAAAAATGATGAACGAATATATTTTGTTCATTATATGGCAATCTAATAGTAATGCGACTATTAAATATTAAAAATTTATTGACAATCTATACACTATTTATTATAATATTTATGTTGAAAAAAGGGAGTAGTTTGCGTCGCATATGTGATGTGTGTCCGGTCGTCATTACGGGAAACCCGGTCGGCACTATACTGATTTTCAGTTATTACGAGACTTTTATCGCACAGGCGGTAAAAGTCTTTTTTATAAAGGAGTAAAAATATGACAGAAAGTTTATTACTGAGCAGTTCTGTTTTGTCTGATTTCTTAGCCCTATTTGAGAATATCGGCAACACAGACTGGAGAATGGTTTTGATGTGGGTAATCGGTGGTGTGCTGATATATCTCGCAATCAAAAAAGAAATGGAACCTACACTGCTTTTGCCTATGGGCTTCGGTACAATTCTCGTAAATCTGCCTATGTCAGGTGCAATCGGTCACGATGGTCCGCTGACAGCACTGTTTAATGCAGGTATTGCAAACGAATTGTTCCCTTTGCTTTTATTCATCGGCATTGGTGCAATGATTGACTTTGGTCCGTTGCTCAAAAATCCGTGGCTTATGCTCTTTGGTGCAGCAGCACAGTTTGGTATATTCTTTACATTCTTTGCTGCTCGTTTCTTCTTTGATGTAAACGATGCGGCTTCTATCGCAATAATCGGTGCCGCTGACGGTCCTACATCTATATTCGTAGCAAATGTACTTCATTCTAAATATTTAGGTGCAATTATGGTTGCAGCTTATTCTTACATGGCACTGGTTCCAATAGTACAGCCGCCTGTAATCAAGGCAGTAACCACTAAAAAAGAGCGTCTCATAAGAATGAAATATACAGCAGGCGAAGTATCTAAGACTACAAAGATTATGTTCCCTATTATTGTAACAATTATTGCCGGTCTTGTTGCGCCTAAGTCTGTTGCTCTTGTGGGTTTCTTAATGTTCGGTAACTTAATTAGAGAATGTGGTGTACTGAACAACCTCAGCGAAACAGCACAAAACTCATTCGCAAACATACTTACAATACTCTTAGGTATCACCGTTGCATCACAGATGTACTACGAAGATTTCGTAAAAGTAGATACACTTATGATTCTTTTACTCGGTCTTGTTGCATTCGTATTTGATACTGTAGGCGGTGTTTTGTTCGCTAAATTCCTTAACCTGTTCCGCAAGCCCGGCAACAAGATTAATCCAATGATCGGTGCGGCAGGTATATCTGCATTCCCAATGAGCGGTCGTGTAGTAAACCAAATGGGACTTAAGGAAGACAACCAAAACTTCCTGCTTATGCAATCAATCAGCGTAAATGTTTCGGGTCAGATTGCATCTGTAATTGCAGGTGGTCTTATCCTTACACTCGTAAGTAAATAAGGAGGAATAAATAATGAAAGACTTTTTGATGCCTATATTACTTATAGCAATCAACGGAGACAGTTGGAAAGAATCACTCCCTGTTATGTTCTTTGGAATGTTAGGAATTTTCTTAGTAATCGGAGTAATTGTACTGGTAACATATCTACTCAACAAAGCTACCTCTAAGAAGCCTAAAGACAAGGACGACGATAAAAAATAAACAGGCACTTGGTGCCACAGATAACAACAGCCGTACAAATTGTACGGCTGTTGTTTTTTATGCACTTTTCTTCTGTACAAAATACTTTGCTGTCTCAAGCAGAAATATAAGAGCGATGCCTATAATAAAAAATACAAAATTAAAATTTTTCCTATTTAGTGTATCATTCATATCTGAAACTATGGCAGGTCCTGTAACAATAGTATACAAAGAACCGATAATCATACCTATAATCAGCATAACTGTCTGTCCTCTAAACTTTTCAGGACATTTTTGGATTTCCTTTACAGACAACAAAGCTCCGGCAATGATTTCTAATCTTAACTTTATATCCTCACTGCCATGTTCAAAGACCTCATACATTTTTCGAACACAGCCAGACTAGTATTATAAAATTCTCAGCTGCTCTCAAAACCCAATCCGTTAGAGTTATTAAGCGTCAAATAAACCGCACCGAGACAAATTGGACCTATCAGCAAAGTAATTATTACAGGTGCAATAATCATAATTATATTAGAAATTGCTAGGCGTTTTTTTACAGTCGTATCACTAACCAAATATGTATTACATTCTCTGCTGAATATTGTAAAGTAAAATTATAAACTCAAAATAAACTGAAAAAAGAAAAAGACGACTAAATTAAATTCAGTCGTCCTAAATAAAACTTATTCATACAAATCTGCTATGGAGATGGCCTTTTGTTTTACGGCGGCGGCTAAGTCTTCGGGCTCTAAAACCTTTATCCTGGAGCCAAAGTTCATAATCCAAGAAACGAATCCGTCGGATATTGCTACGTTCGCCTGTGTTTCGAAGTGGTTGCTGTCAACAGCAGTCAAAGGAATCCTCGAACCAAAGCGGTCTATAATTTCTTCTCTCAAATCCATATCACAAAGAAGTCTTACTTTTCCGGTGGTACCGGAATACATATTGAACATCTTAGATGTGTAGTCTGCGACATCAAGAGACTCCTTGTATTCACTAACCTCGCTCACAGGACGAATATCATCATCGAGAGTTTCAATTTTTTTCATTCTGTCTAGGCGCAAATTGAGCAAATTATCGTATTTCTGGTTGTTGCAGACAAGGTAGTAATGGTCATCCTTCCATATAAGAGCATATGGCGAAACGACAAATGTTTTTTCTGTATAAGATTTTCTGTTGCGGACGTCGATATTACGGCGTTTGTATACAAATTTTACTTTTTTCTTAGACAGAACCGCCTCATGGAGAGCATCAATAACGTAATAAATTTCTTCGTTGTCACATTTTGTATCAGAATCAATATAAACCTGAGATACCAATTCTTTGGCTTGATTTTTTGAAACAAGGGACTCTAATTTTTTAAGCAAGTCCTCTGTCTTTTTTGGTGTAATAAAACCTGCAGAAGAAACAGCGTCTATAAGCAATCTTACCTGAGCGAGCTCAAAATCTCTGCCTGCCATAAAAAAGCCTTTTTTGGGGGAAGTGGCTGTAACTATATCAAATCCGACCTCATTAAGTGTCTGAATATCAGCATAGATAGATTTTCTCTCACACTTTACTCCGTTTTGCCTAAGCATTTCTATAAGCTCTGTTGTGGAAATCGGGTGGCTCTCATCAGAATTTTCTGCCAATAATTTGTAAATCCATAATGTTTTTATTTTTGTGCTTGCCATAAAATCAACTCCTATGACAATAATAACATATTTGTCAAAGGTTTTCAACAATGGTCCTAAAAATCGGACAGCAATCCTTTGAGCCGCTTGTCCCCCTCTCTGTCATAACAACAATGGCATATTTTGGGCTATCATACGGATACAAACCTCCGAACCATGTATTTAGCAATTCTTTTCCGTCTTCAAACTGACCGGTCTGTGCTGTGGCAGTTTTTCCGGAGGACAAGTGGTCAGAGGATTCAGCCAATCTACCGGTACCGTCTGTAACAACATATCGTAAATAAGACAGCAATTTTTTTGCATTTTCTTTGTTTACAACACGATTACTATCGATAGAATACATACTCTTTTTACCATTGCTGTCCACAGTACCCTGAACTAAAAACGGCTGAGTACGCAATCCGTAATTTCCTATTGTACAGAGTGTACTGCACATTTGAAGCGGAGAAACAGTCAGCTTACCCTGTCCAAAGCCAAATAGTGAAAGTTGTCCGGATGAATTCAAATCAGAATGAGTCGGCAGACTTGCATTTTTAATA
>URJF01000061.1 GCA_900548085.1 uncultured Oscillospiraceae bacterium
TCATAGGTGCTGTTATGGTGGGTCCCCGTATCGGCAAATATACTGTTGACAAAAAGACGGGCAAGAAAAAGCCTAACGCGATTCCCGGTCACTCATTGACATTAGGCGCTCTCGGTGTGTTCATTCTTTGGTTTGGTTGGTACGGCTTTAACGGTGCCGCCGCAACCTCTACATCATCTTTGGCATCCATATTTGTTACTACCACTCTTTCACCGGCTGTTGCTACGGTAGTTACTATGATTTTTACTTGGATAAAGGACGGCAAGCCCGATGTGTCTATGTCACTGAATGCGTCTCTGGCGGGTCTCGTTGCCATCACCGCACCGTGTGACTGCACAAACGCTCTCGGCTCTATGATTATCGGTGCTGTGTCAGGTATTTTGGTTGTAGTTGCTGTAGAAGTGATTGATAAAAAATTGCATATTGATGATCCGGTAGGTGCTGTTGCCGTTCACTGTGTAAACGGTGTGTGGGGCACAATCGCAGTGGGCTTGTTCTCAACCGGTGCAGACGGTGTAGGAAAAGGATTGTTCTACGGCGGCGGATTTAAGCAGCTCGGTATTCAGCTTGTGGGCTTTTTGGCAGTAGCTGCTTGGACTACAGTTATGATGATTCTCACATTTACTCTTATCAAAAAGACTAACGGACTCAGAGTCAGCAGAGACGAGGAAATAAAAGGCCTCGATGCTACTGAGCATAATCTTCCGTCAGCATATGCAGATTTTATGCCGGCTGTAGCTTATGCGTCATCGGATGTGGAGAATGTAACCGCTCCTGTTGCCCCTGTAGAAAAGGCGGTGCCTGTAGAAACTTATACAGTCAGCGAAAGTCCGGCTTTGTCCAAGGTCGTTATGATATTTAATCCTGCAAAGTTTGAGATGATAAAAGAGGCTATGAACTCTATCGGTGTAACCGGTATGACCGTAACAAATGTTATGGGCTGCGGTGTCCAAAAAGGACATATTCGCAAGTATCGTGGTGTAGAGATAGAAGAAATGAACCTCAATCCAAAAATGAAATTGGAAATGGTTGTATCTGCTGTTCCTGTTGAAAAGGTTATCGAGTCTGCTCGCAGAGTCCTATATACCGGCAATATCGGCGACGGAAAGATATTCGTCTATGATGTTGAAGATGTAGTTAAGGTACGAACAGGCGAGAGAGGCTATGATGCACTTCAGGGTGAGGATGACATATAGTTTTGTGTTTCAGCAGAGGAGAACCGATGATTTTGTCGGCTCTCTTTTTGCTAATTTTTAATTGATACAGGAAGTATTATCCTATTCATTAGTAAAAAATAAATAATTATTTTTACCTATTTTTATGATTTTTAAAATATCCTACAAAAATGGTAGGGCACTATTGAACTGAAAAAAACAAAGTAGTAAAATTATTTTTGAGGTAATGTAATTTATTATCAAGTGAAATAAGGAGAGGTTTTTATGCTCAAGGAAGGACAGGTAAGGATTCCGTCAGGTTGTGCCATTGCTGCCATTATTGACAAAAAAGGCAATCCAATTAACGGTTCCGAAATTATCAAGTCTATTGCACTGATGCATGACCGTTCTAACGGATTGGGCGGAGGTTTTGCGGCTTACGGCATCTATCCGGAACACAAGGACGACTATGCGTTCCATGTTTTTTATGATAGCAGTGCCGCACGCCAAAAATGTGAGGATTATTTGTTCAAGCATTTTAATGTGGATGTTGCAGAAAGAATACCTACCAAAAAAATTGATTCTATCGAGAACGGCCCTGATATTTGGCGCTATTTTGCTAAGCCGAACAGAGTCCGTATGCGTGACGCCCGTATGGACGAGCTTGAATATGTTGTGCAGTGCGTAACAAAGGTAAATGCTCAGTTCGACGGCTCTTATATTTTTTCTTCGGGAAAGAATATGGGCTGCTTTAAGGCGGTAGGCTATCCGGAGGATGTAGGCGAGTTTTATATGCTGGATCAGTATGACGCATATCTTTGGACTGCCCACGGTCGTTTTCCGACTAATACTCCCGGTTGGTGGGGAGGTGCTCACCCGTTTAATATTTTGGACTGGTCTATTGTACATAACGGCGAGATTTCCTCATATGACGCTAACAGAAGATATATTGAACAATTCGGCTATAAATGTACTATGCAGACAGATACAGAGGTTATCACTTATCTGTTTGACCACCTTATGCGCCATCACGGTTTGCCTATGGAGGTTGCCGCAGATGTTCTTACAGCTCCCGAGTGGGACGAGATAGACCGTATGGAACCTGACAAAAAAGAATATTTTACCAATCTTCGCTCTATCTACAGCGGTGCTTTGGTAAACGGTCCTTTTTCTGTTATTCTCGGTTCTAACAAAGGGCTTTTGGCTATAAATGACAGATTAAAGCTCCGTTCGCTCACTGCTGCTACAAAAGGCAACAGAGCCTACTTTGCATCTGAGGAATCAGCTATTCGTATCATTTGTCCCGACCCTGAAGAAGTTTGGTCGGTAAGCGGCGCCGAGCCGGTTTATGTTCCTCTCGAAATAGACGAAAAGGAGGAGTATTGATATGCCGATAAATTATATTCCACGCAGATTTACCGTAGTAAGAGACAAAGAACTTTGTATTAACTGCGGCTGCTGTGTCCGTCAGTGCTCCAATGAGTGTCACTATTTTGCAGAAGACGGCAAGACCGTACTCGTTAATTCACAGAGCTGTGTGGCTTGCCACAGATGCGTTGACCTTTGTCCAACAGGCGCTTTGAGAATAGAAAAATATGTTTGCGATTACAGAGAGAATGCAAACTGGACTCCGCAGTATCAGCAGGAGATTTGTCGCCAGGCTGATACAGGCTCAACTTTGCTGTCTGCTATGGGTAACCCAAAGCCTTATCCTATCTATTGGGATAAGATTTTGCTTAATGCTTCTCAGGTTACAAACCCATCTATAGACCCTCTCCGTGAGCCTATGGAGATTCGTACAATTCTCGGCAGAAAACCCGAAAAGCTCGTTGTAGAGAAAAAGGGCAAGTCTGTTACCGAGATGCCGCCACAGGTTGTGCTGGAGACACCTATTATGTTTTCGGCTATGTCTTTTGGTTCTATAAGCCTTAATGCCCAAAAGTCTCTCGCTTGGGCAGCTAAGGATTTGGGTACACTGTTCAACACCGGTGAGGGCGGTCTTCACAAGGACCTCCACGACTACGGCAAATATGCTGTGGTTCAGGTTGCCTCCGGTCGTTTCGGTGTTCACAAGGAATATCTTAATAATTCACGATTTATTGAAATAAAGATAGGACAGGGTGCTAAGCCCGGTATCGGCGGACATCTTCCGGGCGAAAAGGTAAATGTAGAGGTATCAAATGCCCGTATGATTCCCGAGGGATCCGATGCTATTTCTCCTGCACCTCATCACGATATTTATTCTATCGAGGACTTGCGTCAGCTTATTTGGTCACTTAAGCAGGCTACCGATAACCAAAAGCCTGTCTCCGTTAAGATTGCGGCAGTTCACAATGTTGCCGCTATTGCCTCAGGCTGTGCCCGTGCGGGTGCCGACATCGTCGTTATTGATGGATTTAGAGGCGGTACAGGTGCCGCTCCTACCCGTATCCGTGACAACGTGGGTATCCCTATTGAGCTTGCTCTCGCAGCAGCGGACCAAAGACTGAGAGAGGAAGGCATACGCTCAACAGTTTCACTCGTTGCGGCAGGCTCATTCCGTTGCTCGTCAGATATAGTCAAGGCTATTGCTTTAGGTGCAGACGCTTGCTACGTTGCATCCGCTCCGCTTATTGCAATGGGCTGTCATATGTGCCAGACCTGCAATACCGGCAAGTGTAATTGGGGCATTGCTACTCAGCGTGACGACCTTACTCGCCGCCTTAATCCCGAGATTGCTCATCAGCGTGTCGAAAATCTTATCAACGCTTGGAATCACGAAATAAAAGAAATTATGGGCGGTATGGGTATCAACTCGGTTGACTCCCTCAGAGGCAACAGATTGATGCTCCGTGGTATAGGACTCACCGAAAAAGAATTAGAAATTCTCGGCATAAAGCACGCCGGAGAATAGTAGGAGGTAGATTTTATGAAAAAAGTATTTTCGAGAGAAGACCTTTGCATAAACTGCCGCCTGTGTGAAGTTTATTGCAAAACCGCTCATTCCAAATCAAAGGATGTTTTGATTGCTAATAAATATGAAGAACCTGCACCGATTTCCCGTGTTACCGTCTACGGTGACCGAAAGGCGTCGGTAGCGGTTAATTGCCGCCACTGTGATGATCCTGCCTGCGTTAAGGCTTGCATCACCGGCGCAATGCATAAGGACAAAAAGACCGGTATCGTGTCCGTAAACGAGGACAAGTGCATAGGCTGTATGACCTGCCTTGCAGTATGCCCAATAGGCTGTATCAAAGCCGGAAAAACCGCAGTCAAGTGTGATCTTTGTCAGGGCGAGGATATGCCTGCTTGTGTAAAGAATTGTCCAAACAAAGCACTTGTGTATGTAGAAGCAGGAGGTAATGACTGATGAAAAAATATGTTATTATCGGTGCTTCCGCAGCAGGACTCGCTACAGCCGAAAGTATCAGAAAAATCGACCCGCAGGGCGAAATCACTGTTTTGACGAGAGAGTCATATCTTCCATACTCTCGCCCCTCAATCAGCTATTATCTGAAGGGCGTAGTAAAAGAGAGCGATATGTACCTTCGCAAGCCGGCTTATTATAAACAGAAAAATATTGACATGGTTACCGATGCCGAGGTTAAAGCTATCGACACCGAGGCTAAGACCGTAAAAGTCGGCAGAAAGAATTATCCTTATGATAAGCTTTGTCTCTGCACAGGCTCAAAGCCGTTTGTACCGCCTATGAAGAATGTCAGCGGAAAAGCAAATGCACTTACATTCCTTGATTTAGCTGCCACAAAAGCAGTTAAGTCAGCTGCTGATAGGAATACAAAAGCTGTTGTTATCGGCGGTGGACTGATCGGTATGAAAGCTGCCGAGGGCTTGTCTAAGATTTGCAAGAGTGTAGATGTTGTTGAGCTTGCTCCTCGCATTTTGCCATCTATTCTTGACCCTAAGTCTGCAAAGAACGTAAAGAAGTATATCGAAGAAAAGGGCAATATCAAGTTTCACCTTGAGGACACAGTGGCAGAGGCGAAGTCTAAGGGCAAAACCATTCATTCTGTTGTGCTCAAGAGCGGCAGAACGCTCAAATGCGATTTGCTGATCCTCGCTGTAGGTGTAAGACCCGAAACCGATTTGGCAGAAAATGCAGGACTTGAGGTGAACAGAGGCATTATCACTAATCCTGTCACTATGCAGACCTCTAATGCGGATATTTATTCCGCCGGAGACTGCACCGTCTCTGTCGATATGCTCGATGGCTCAAAGAAAATCATTGCCCTATGGCCTAATGCTGTTCAGCAGGGAACTGTTGCCGGCAGCCAAATGGCAGGCGGCGACCTGACAATAGCCGGAACATACAGCGTAAATGCAATCGACTTTTACGGACTGCGTATCTGCACCTGCGGACTTATCAATGCACAGGGTGAGCAGTATTCAGATTTAGTCAAATCAGAGGGCGACAAATATAAGCGCCTCGTGTTTGAGGGCAACAAGCTCGTAGGATTTGTGCTCATAAATTCCAGCGAAAATGCAGGAATTTATACAAGCCTTATTTCTAACAAAATTGACCTTGATATCATTCAGGGAGATATTATGGACTCGCCGAGTCTCTTTATGTTTGACAAAGCAGTCCGCACCACAAAATTAACCGGTTCACCTAAGGGGGTTAGACTATGATAGAAGCAGGACTCAGACGATATGAGGAAGTAAATGACGAAATCAAAGCCATACTCTCCAAAAAAAATAAGTGTACCGTAAAGGATGTAAACGGTCAGAGATATATCGGCTGTGCTCTCGATGAGGGCAAAACCATAGAGGTCCATGGTACACCGGGCAACGATATGGCTTGCTATCTTAACGGAGGCAGAGTTATCGTTTACGGAAATTGTCAGGACGCTGTAGGCAACACTATGGGCGGCGGCGAAATCGTAGTACACGGTCACAGCGGTGATGCTATGGGTTACGGTATGCGTGACGGTCAGATTTATATTCAAAACAATGTTGCCTGCCGTGGCGGTATTCATATGAAAGAATTCAGAGATATGCGTCCTGTTCTTGTTATCGGCGAAAATGCCGGCTCGTTCCTGGGCGAATATATGGCAGGGGGCACTATTGTTCTTTTAGGCCTTAACCTAAAGCGTGGCGAAAAGTTGTTTGGCACTCACTGTGCATCGGGTATGCACGGCGGAAAAATTTTTGTTAGAGGTTCTTTTCCAAAGGAAAATTTGTCCGATAACATAAAGGTTGCATCTCTCAACGAGGAGGACAAAAAGGAACTCGCTCAGTATGTAAAGAAGTATTGTAAATATTTCGACGCAGACTACGACGAGATTATGAAAAAGCCTTTCAAAAAGCTCGTGCCTGCCACCTCCCGTCCTTACGCAAACCTTTATACACCTAACTAATGTACTGCACCTTGCGAGAACATCGCAGGGTGCTTTTGTGTTACCTCACTTTGAGTCGACGGTAAGGGGAAAAAGGAACTGTCAAAAGAAGTATTGAATTTTATTATCGCCAATAATAAAATTATTTACAGTAACTATGACCGAATAAATGATAAAGTTAACATTTATTCCACTAATATGAGCGGCAAATCCAAAAAGAAAATCGGTTCAACAAGTATGAATAGTAAATATTTTACTTACGGTGATAATCTTTACTTTATCAGCGGTAAAAAGCAGTATGGCAATGCTTTGTATGAAGCTTGCTCTCAGGCGTTTTACAAGGACACTGTTATTGAATTAAAGGTTGACCGAAACGAAAACATTTTAGGCTATAAAAAAGTAGTTAATGTAGACTGATAAAAGGGACGGAAAAAATCCGTCCCTTTTTTGTATATTTTATTGAAACAGCAGGTCTATTGTGCTATAATACGCTTTACAAAATCCTTTATGCAGACTATGGAGTATCGCTTATGTTTAACAGCTTACACGAAGAATGCGGCGTGTTCGGAATTTTTGAAAACAAAACAACCTATGTAGCGCAGTCCACTTATCTTGCTCTCTTTGCTTTACAGCACAGGGGTCAGGAGTCGTGCGGTATTGCGGTAAATGATGACGGTGTGTTCAATCACTATAAGGGCGACGGTCTCGTTCCTGATGTTTTTACCAAAGAAAGACTTGAGCGCTTGGGTATGGGCAATATGGCTATCGGTCATGTCAGATATTCTACCACCGGCGGTAAGATTATCAACAATGTTCAGCCTCTTGTTATCCGTCACATAAAAGGTAATTTGGCTGTCGCACATAACGGCAATTTAGTTAATGCCAATGACATAAGAACCGAGATAGAGCTTAAAGGCGGCATTTTCCACGGTACTTCGGACACAGAATCCATTGCGTATTCTATAGTTGCAAATCGCCTTAACAGTGCCAGCACCGAGGAAGCTATCGAAAAGACAATGTCAGTCCTTAGAGGTGCGTATTCCTGCGTGGTTATGACTGCTACAAAGCTGATTGCTTTCAGAGACCCAAACGGTTTCCGTCCACTTTGTATAGGAAAAACTGCAGACGGTGCGTGGGTAGTAGCCAGCGAGTCTTGTGCACTGGATACAATCGGTGCAAAATTTGTTCGTGATATTCTCCCCGGCGAAATTGTCGTTTTTGACAATGAGGGCTTGCACTCGAATAAAACCCATTGTAAGCCTAACGAAAGAGGCTCACTCTGTGTGTTTGAATATATCTATTTTGCCCGTCCGGATTCTATTATTGACGGTGCATCTGTAGAGCACGCTCGTATGAGAGCCGGTGCATTTTTGGCAAAAGAGAGTCCTGTGGATGCCGACATAGTTATCGGCGTACCCGACAGCGGACTCGATGCAGCTTTAGGCTATGCCAACGAGAGCGGAATACCATATGGCATCGGTTTTATCAAAAACAGATATATCGGTCGTTCTTTTATTCAGCCCAGCCAAAATCAGCGTGAGGACGCAGTGAGAATAAAGCTCAATGTTATTAAAGAGAATATCAAGGGCAAGCGTGTAATTATGATAGACGATTCTATCGTAAGAGGCACAACCTGTGCCCGTATCGTAAATCTGCTCAGAGAGGCAGGCGCTAAGGAAGTACATATGCGTGTTTCATCGCC
>URJF01000062.1 GCA_900548085.1 uncultured Oscillospiraceae bacterium
GACTTTGACCCAAGAGGCAGAAGTAAAGGCGAGATTATGAGATTTTGTCAGGCGTTTATGACAGAGCTTTATCGTCATATCGGACCTAATGTAGACGTTCCTGCCGGAGATATCGGTGTAGGTTCAAGAGAAATCGGATTTTTGTTCGGTCAATATAAAAGAATTTCTGACGCATTTGAAAACGGTGTTATCACAGGTAAGGGCTTGTCCTACGGAGGTTCTTTGATTAGACCTGAGGCTACAGGATACGGCGCTGTATACTATACCTGCGAGGTTCTCAAACACGAAAATGATACTATCAAGGGCAAGACCTTTGCTATATCGGGATTCGGTAATGTTGCTTGGGGAGCTTGTAAGAAAATTGCTGCGTTGGGTGGCATTCCTGTTACTATCTCAGGTCCTGACGGCTATGTATATGATAAGGACGGTATTATTACAGAAGAAAAGCTGAACTATCTTCTTGAAATGAGAGCATCCGGCAGAGACAGATGTGAGGACTATGCCGACAAGTTCGGTGTACCGTTCTACAAAGGCGAGAAACCTTGGGGCGTAAAAGTTGATATTGCTATGCCTTGTGCTACACAGAACGAGGTAGGAATAAAAGAGGCTAATGAAATTATCGCTAACGGTACAAAGTATTATATAGAAGTTGCCAATATGCCTACTACAGAGGAGGCACTCAACCTGCTCATAGACACAGACGGCATTATTGTGGCTCCGTCTAAGGCAGTAAATGCAGGCGGTGTTTGTGTATCAGGTCTCGAAATGAGCCAGAACAGTCAGCGTCTCTCATGGACAGCAGAAGAAGTAGACACAAAGCTCCACAACGCTATGAAGAACATATATCATAACTCGGTTGCAGCAGCAGAAAAATACGGACTTGGTTACAATCTCGTTGCAGGTGCTAACATCGCAGGCTTTGAAAAAGTTGCAGAGGCTATGATGGAGCAAGGTATTTACTAAACAACTGAATTAACGGCAATAAAAGCCGATAAGAAAAGCAGTGCAAGGGAAAATCCTTTGCACTGCTTTGTTTTAATATTCTGTATTATAATGGATTTTTGCTTTTTTCAGATCATCATTGCCCTTTGAAATTTTTACTGACTCCCACTGTTTCTTTGAGCCGGCATAATAGACATCAGTCAAAAATTTACCGCTGTTAAAATTATCTTTTTCGATTTTATTTATTGATTTCGGCAAATAGATTGATTCAAAACAAGATGCAGTCAATATTGAATCATTTATTGTTTTGATTCCATCGTTTATTTTCAATGTCTTTTCAAAAGCATAATCACGCTTGCCGGAGTAGAGATGGCTGTCCATCAAATTCCACATAACAGAATCCGGCGAATCGTATGGCGAAGTCGGCTTAAATATTTTGTCAACATCACCGAAGCCGCTGATTGTAACCTCCCCTGTAAAATAGTCAGCCTCTATGAATATTTTGCCTTCTTTCAAATGACGCGTTTTATATCTGTATTTTTCGTAACCAGTAGAATTGACTTTTTTTGTGTCGCCTGTAAACTGAATATTTTTACAGTTAAGCAATGCTTCGTTGCCGTTCCTGTCGATTTTGATATTGTTCCATTCTGCCTCTGTACCGTCAAAAATTATTGTATCAAGCTTCATAATACGAGGAAAACAATTTCTCAGTATTCGGCGGGTGGATTTCGGAAAAGTGACCTTTTTAAGATTTTTAAAATAACAGAATGGATTTTCTCCGATAACAGTAACACCGTCATTGAATACCACAGACTGAACATTATTTCCGTTCAATTCTTCTTGACCGTCATAATGCAAATAGGAAACCTTATCATCATATTCAAAAGCGGAAGCCGATAATAAATTTCCCTTGCAGTCAACGGTAAATTGACCGTTTCTTTTGTCAAAAACAAATACCGCATTATTATCTATTGAGCCTGTGATTGTATCTTTTGTAGCCTTTTGGGGCTCTATTGTGTCTTTCTCAGGACTTTTTTCATTATCAGAATAAGTGGCATGGTGTTGCAGTTTTCCGCTCTTTGCAGAATATACAGCAATTGAACCGGCAACTAACATCACTGCTAAGAGTATCGAAAGTATGACCTTTATCGATTTGTTCATATAATCACCCTATAAGTTATAACAATAATAATCAAAAATCGTATGCGTATGTGGGCTTATATCACTAAATATCACATGTGAAATATATTGTCAATATAAAAATGACAAAAGAGAGATAGAAAATAAAAAAAGAAAGGCACTGTTATGTGCCTTTCTGAACAATAAAAAATAATTATACAGGTTTTATAACAATAGTTCGCTTTTGACCTTTTATCCTATGGAGTCGGTGTGAGGAGGTAGGAATAGGTCCGCAGGCATTACTGCCGGCACCGAGCATATACGCATCAAGGTGAACTACTGTAGTGTCACAACGATGGAGAGCCTCAATATGAGACGCCTTTGCACACATCTGGGAGGTATAGTGGTCTGCGCCGAAGATAAACGGCTCTGCGGCGGCAATAAACTCTAATCCCCTGCCCTCGTCGTCAACTACCTTTGCGTGATAAACATCGGTACGCATAGAAGATTCCTGCGGCATAATATAATTCTCGTGCATCTCGTCAACGGTCATAGAATACTCACCGAGCATAGCGTGAGCCTTAAAGTCGGAAGTATTAGCTCGGTCGCCTCTGCCAAAATATGTTACATTATTGTACTCGGCAGGCATTTCGACTGTCAAACCAAAACGAGGAACATATGGAAAAATAAAGCTACAGAGTCCCTCGTATGCCACCTTGACAGTGCCGTCGCCGTATATTGATACAGTAATCTTCAGCTTTGCTATGCCCTTTTTCTTTACTGTATCGAGACGATAGAAGTTTTCAAATACAACTTTGTTGTCATCAACAGTATATGCGCCCTTCTTTTTTGTAGTACAAACAGGATATTCGGTAGACAGAGCACTGCTGTCCCACACCCTCTTAAAATTCATATCGTTATCAATAGGGGCACGAAAAATTGTGGGGCAAAAGCCCGGTGCACTGCCAAACGGAGCAGGATTAAGGTACTGCCTGCCGTCTTTTTCGTAGCTCTCGAAAAAGCCTGTTTTTGTATTATAAATCATTTTTCCGCCGTCAAAAGAAATGACAAGCTTCTTTTCGTTCTTATTTACAACAGGTGCGTGGTCACACTTTATGCTGTAAATCTTTTCGGACGCAGAAAGTGTAAGCTGCTCTGCACAACGCTCAGTGCCATCGTTATCATAATATCTGAACACAACATCCAGTGAGCCGTTTTCTGTAGCGGTGTAATCGAGGGTGACTGTCTTTTTTTCACCCGGTGCCAGCTTCAGCAATTCTTCGCCGGCGGCAATTTCTTCTGCATCAGAAAATGCAACCCATTTGACTACATATTCTACCGGAGCAAAAAGGTTAATATTCTTAAATAAGAAAGATTTACCGCCATCATGAGCAGCCCTGACGCTGCGGTAGCAATTTCGCATTGCGATAGCGCCGGCGTGCGGATTACGCTCAGGGTCAAACAATCCATCTACGCAGAAATTACTGTCATGCTTTTCTTCGCAATGGTCACCGCCGTAGGTATAGCGATACTCGCCGTCTTCGTGATAAACTGCATGGTCACAAAATTCCCAAATACAGCCGCCCATCATATTTGATGCCTTAAGGAAATAATCTACATATGTATCAAGCTCACCTGCACCTAAGCCCATGGCATGAGCATACTCACACATAAAATACGGTTTTGAATAAAACTTATTGGATAAGCCTCGGCCCTCAGAAATTTTGCTGACAACTTGGAACCACGGATACATCTGCGAAATCACATCGTATGCCCATCTCTTAGTGCGGCATACACCCTCATAGTGAACAGGTATATCCGTATATTTTTTAAGCTCGGCATAGCAGGCATCTTGATTAAGGTAGCCGTGTGCCTCGTTGCCCAAAGACCACATGGTAACGGAAGGGTGATTTTTGTCACGCTGATACATACGCATCACACGGTCCAAATATCGTGACTGCCAAATATGATTGCCGGAAACAATGCCCGGCTTGTGCATCTCGACCTCACAGCCGTGAGTCTCTATATCTGCCTCATCCACAACATAAACGCCGTATTCATCGCACAAATCGAGGAACAACGGGTCAGGCGGATAGTGAGAGGTACGGACACAGTTGACATTATACTCCTTAAATATACGGACATCTCTCTCCATCTCATAAGGTGTCATTGCATAGCCGTTGTGGGCTGAGGTATCGTGATGATTGACGCCCAAGAGCTTAATTGCCTTGTTATTAAAAGTAAAAACATTGCCGTTAATCTTAATATGCTTAAAGCCGACAGGACGTTTTATGTACTGATAAATCTCCTTGCCGTCAGAAATACCGAGGGTAAAGGTGTAAAGAAACGGAATTTCTGCACTCCACTCTTTAACAGAAAGGTTCTTAAATTCAAAGCTGCACTTTTTGTCTTTTGTGTCTGACTCAGACTCGGCAATGATAATTTTATCGTCTGCAAGCTTTGCAAGAACTGTACAATCCTCAGTTACATCACAGGAAACAGTCATATTATATGTGCCATCGGAATTAAACTCTGTTTTGACATTCATATCCCACAGTGCCGGTCCCTGAGCAGAAGTCAGCAAAACATCACGGAATATGCCGTTGCATCTGAACATATCCTGACACTCAAGATAGGTGGCATTGCTCCATTTATGATTAAGGACCAAAATCTCATTAGTCCCCTCTTTTACCTTGCCGGTAAGGGAATACTCGGCAGTGTTGTGACTGCACTCGCTGTAGCCTACATACTCACCGTTAAAATACACCTCTATCGCTCCGGCAACGCCTAGAAATGTAAGAATATAGTCACGCTCTGCATCTTCTGCCGAAACATCAAAAGTCTTGCGATACAATGCAGCTGAGCAGTGCTCGGGTATTTCTGGCGGATTAGGCGAAAACTGATAGCGTGCATTGACATAATACGGCTCCTCATATCCGGTGAACTGCCACACGGACGGAACGGAAACAGTATCGAATTCCACCGATTTGGTATCAAGCTCACGAGGAATATCGGTCTCATCGGAATAGTAGCGAAAATCCCAGTCACCGCTAAGCACGGTAACTGCGTCAGATGTATATCTCTCGTTTCTTATATCACTGTCACTAAATAAATTTTCATCTGCAAAGGGGATAAAATACGCCCTGCCGTCGAGAACATTATCAGCCATAACGCTGAAATCTCTGTGCAAATTGCCTTTTATCTTATAAATCATTTAGGCACCTCCAAACACAATATAAATTTATCATAAAATGGCGAAAAGGTCAACATATTGTGACAAAGCAATACAAATATGATATAATATACAGGGTGATATTTATGACTGAGTACATTAAAAAATACGGCAACAAAACTTTTGGAGAAAAAGAATTCAACGCTGTAGACAATCTCGTATTTTCCCAGCTTGCATATACCGACTTTGGCGGTATAGTGGGACTGAATAGTTCAATAAAGCTAAAAAACGCATCGAAAGAATTTTTCGGCACTCACAGCGAGGAAGAAATAGACGATATGATAGGCATAAGCAAAAAGTCGGCGGCACTGCTGAAAGCCTGTGCCGACACAAAACGCTTCGGCGAAGTAATGCTATGCCACTATGTGAACAACATAAACGACGGGATAGACAAACAATTTTCCGCAATATCGTTTATCTTAGATGACGGCAGCTTTTTGACGGCATTCAGAGGAACCGACATAACTGTAACGGGCACAAAGGAGTCGGCAATGCTGTCATATATGTTCCCTGTGCCTGCACAGATAGAATCACTGTATTATTTTCAGGAGTGTGCAATGATGCACAGCGGTGACATAAGAATCGTAGGTCACTCAAAAGGCGGAAATCTGGCGGTATTTGCGGCGGTGAACTGCTCAAACAGCTTAAAAAAGAGAATCAAGGCAGTGTACGAAGACGACGCACCGGGATTTCCAAAATGGTTTTTCGACAGATACGATTATAAACAAATCGAGGATAAAATACATCTGTACACACCACAGGGTTCGATAATAGGCAGAATGTTGTACCACGACAAAAAGCCGATAATAGTAAAGAGCACAAACACAGGTCTAAAACAGCATCAGGTATCCTCCTGGGTGATAGAGGACGATCATCCCATAACCGAGGAAAAATACGATGCAATGAGCGATTTCACCGAGGACTACATCAATACACTGATAGATTATGTAGGCGACGATGATTTGGCACTGTTTTTTGATACACTGGAGTATTTGGCTGAAAGCATAGGTATAGATGACTTTTACGACATAAAAACTATCGACATCAAAAAAGGCATTAGCCTGATAGATAATTTTTCAAAGCTGGATGAAAAACAAAAGGACAGATTCAAGCAGATAATAAAAAAAGTCAGTGCCGATTTTGCAAAAGAATACATATCTGAAAAGGCAGAAGGAATATTTAAGACAAAAATATTGAAGCCGGATGAAGATAAAAAATAATATTACTGCAAAAAAACGACAACACCGAACGGTGTTGTCGCCTTTTTAGATATTTTGTCATTATCAAAACAAATCAATACCACTTTGATACCCAACCGCTTGGGTCAGTGCCGATTTTGGTAGTCGCCCTTGTGGTGGTAGTTTTAGTGGGGTTGGTTTGTTTTTTTGTTGTGGTGTGCTTTTTGGTAGTAGCGGTACTATGCTTTGCAGTAGTTGTTTTGCGATGAGCAGTCGTATTTGTAGTACAAGGAGCAGTCTTCTTTGTTACTCTGTGAGAAGTTGACTTTTTCTTAGCAGTAGTCTTTGGAGACTTAGGGGCAGAAAAAGTAACATTATTGTCTGCACTGCGAGAGATCGCCGAATGTGCAGCAGAAGAATATTTTGTCGTACCGCTTGTTTTCGCAGCAGAGGTTGAGCCGGAAGCAGAACTCTCCGCAGGTGTCTCTGAGCTCTGCGGCTCCGTCGTAGTTTCGGGAACTGAAGCAGTACCCGCAGTCGTTGATGTCGGAGAAGTTGTATCCGGAACATCAATAGCATCGTTATTTGAGCAACCGACAAGTACAAGTGCCGCAATAATAATTGTAACTGAGATTGCAATTATAATCTTTTTATTCAAGCTCTATCACCAAAAATCTTATTTATTCTGTAGCTGTCCATAAACGGATTAAACGGACGGTCATTATCATCTGAACTTGTGGTGAAAACAGAAGTATTAAAATCAAACTTTCTTACATTCACCGATGGTTTATTATATTTTTTCATCCTATAGTTTTTCCTTTCTGAGTAAATTAGTTAGGCATCAATACTGCCTGAGTCGAGCATCTTTTGGATAGCATCCTTAGTATCCTGCTCTACATCCGGGTCAGAAAGGATATTGTTGGCAACTTCCTTAAAGGAGCGAACCTTTACATCTGAATAGTGAACTACATCGTCATTAGTAACAACATATGAACGAGCAGACACTTTCATATCATAATACTGTGAAGTAATGCCGGTGAACACAAGATTAAATGTGGTATAGTCACCGTGGTTTATATAGTTATAAGCGGTTGTTTTGATTACTCCGGTGGCATCCTCAGTAAGCGTAGCCGCATTACGCTCATCATAGGAATAGAGGAAACCGTACTCCTTAATGTTATCCTCGCTCTCAGTGGTCTGAAAGCCAAAACGGAGGCCGGAAATATTTTTGTTAGAAGAATTGGCAACACGAATTGAGCCGCCCATAGCGTCCATCTTTTCATCAAGAACTATGAGCTGGAAGCCGGAGATTGTACCCTCATACTCGTGAGCAGTGCTCCAACGATAAGCTGGGAACCCGCCTTTCTTTTTGAGCTGATATTTGAAATCAAGAGAAAGATTATAAGTCTTAGCCTCAAGACTTGTGGTATCAATGGTAAATGTAGTTTGAATAGATGTGTTATTTTGGCTGCCACCGTAGTTGCTGTTACCACTATAAGTAGTTGAACCAAATCCACCAGCTGTAGCGGTAACGCCATCTCCACCTAATGTAAAGACTTTATCAGTAGAAATACAATAGTTTGCATTATCACCATAGTGGTAAATACCGGTTGTTTTATCGGACCAAGTAATTTTTCCGTAAGCTTCATCCCAATTATTTACGCCATATGTCAAGGTTACTTTTTCGCCTTTTTTGACAACGATAGTCTTG
>URJF01000063.1 GCA_900548085.1 uncultured Oscillospiraceae bacterium
GAAGAGGACTAAAGGAGGGAATTTCAATGCCAGGTAGCAGAAAGCTGGGCCGCCCAACTGATCACAGACAGGCTATGCTCAGAGGATTAGTTACTTATCTTTTAGAAAACGGCAAGATTGAAACAACCGTTACCAGAGCAAAAGAGGTTCGTGCAATGGCAGAGAGAATGATTACTCTCGGCAAAAACGACACTCTCCATTCAAGAAGACAGGTTCTTTCTTATGTAACAAAGGAAGATGTTACTAAGAAGCTGTTTGACGAGATTGCTCCAAAGTATGCAGACAAAAACGGTGGTTACACTCGTATAATTAAAACAGGCCCTCGTCGTGGTGACGCAGCAGAAATGTGCATCATTGAGCTTGTTTGATTTTTAACTAAACAAAAACAGCCTTTCGCTTTTGCGATTGGCTGTTTTATTTTTTATTACTCGGGTCTAAATCTTATTTTTGTTTACGACCCAAAATACCGATAACTAGTCGACGCCGATATTTTTGCAATCATAAATAATACTCCAAATTTGCATTTACAAAGCTACCTTCATATTTACCCCATTTATTTAAATCAATACCATAAACTCCGTAATATGCGTTACATTCAGGCAACTCGTTTTGATGCAAAATGATATCAAAGCTACTATTATTGTATTCTTTAATGAATGCAGTACCAAGTTTCGTCATGTAATTTTTGAATTTAGAATTCATATCACCGACATATAATGAATTCGTGTATTTATTTTTATTTCTTGTTTCATCGATATACTGTCCGATATTGTTTGTTTTAATAAATACCTCACCTGCTTTTCCGGCTTTTATAATTTCGTTGACATTATCCTTTGTCCAAACAACATTCTTATATCTGTCTTTTTCTTTGTTATATATTCCGTAAGTGGCTGCAGCGCCAACATTTACCATATTAATATTTTTATCAACATTGTATTGTAATTCATTAGTTATCCATTCAGAAACATCTTTCATTTGATAAGAATCATAATAATTAAAATCCATAAATTCTACTATAAATTTTCTTCCGTTTTTATTGAATTCATAAACCAACTGAGAGTCGTGCCATACGACATCCCAATAGTTAATATCATAAGCAAAGTACCCCGGGTGATATTCGGCAATTTTATAATCGCTGAATTTTGTGTCATATTTATGTGATAAATAAATTTTTGGAAAAACGGAAACGAATAATATTGTTGTGATAATGTATAATAAAAATACTATTATTATGAATTTCTTAAAAAGTATTTTTTTATTCATTTTCGAGTATGTCTCCCTTCATTAGCACTATATCACAAAACTAATTAGATTAAAAGTACAAAATCGGAAGTTATTAAAGGCGTTTGGATAGCCGATGAGAACAGCTCACTCATGCAAAATGGTACAAGCGGTTTGTGAAAACAAAATAATATAAAGGTGCAAAGGCGGTGTAAATTTTACACTGCCTTACTTGTTTTTGTGGAAAAAATAAGGTATAATTATCTGTACGAAAGGATGTGACGGAATGAAAAAAATTATAAGTATATTTCTTACTGTTGTTATTATGCTTGCTGCACTTTTTTGCGTAGGCAATGTTTATGCCGCCGTTCCTACTTCGGATATTACTCGTACTCAGTTGGGTGCATCGGATACTTATTACAGCTATTCCGTTGCTGACGGAACATTGACTATAGACGGTGTGGGCAACACTCCGGATTTTTCCAATCGTGAGAGCTCATTGCCTTGGTATAACTGGCGTGGAACAATCAAAAAAGTTGTTGTTGCATCCGGTGTATCTTCTATAGGCAACTATATGCTTTATCAGGTGAGAGCTACCGAGATTATTTTGCCGGAGACTGTCAGACGATTAGGCAAATATTCCTGTGCCTATACAATCAATGTAAAAGAATGGATTGTGCCATTCGGTGTTACAACTATAGATGACTATGCCTTCAGTGCGTGCATCGGTATGACTGCAGTGCATTTGCCGGAATCATTGCAGACCATAGGCTCGTATGCTTTTAATAACTGTAATGCGCTCGCTTCTGTAACGCTACCGTCGAGCTTAGTTTCGGTGGGGAATTATGCTTTTAAGAATTGCAACTCTATGACAAGTGTCGATTATGCATCACTTTCTTCCGCCGTGAAGTTTGGTGACTACGCTTTTTTGACCTGTGCTAAGTTGGAAAATCTTACTATGCCGGCTAATGCAACATTAGGTACAAGAGCCTATGGCTACAAGAGTACATCCGTGGCTTATGATGTCTGTACAATGAATGTGTATCCGGGGTCTGCCGGTTCAGATTATGCGGACGCTAATGATATAGAATATACAACATATACAGCAATTCCCACCCGATGCGGTATTGTTTTTGATACGGTGTTCACTGCCGATAATATGGAAGATGATATTACATACAGCTTTACGCCCGACAGTGACGGCGAGTATTGCTTTTATACCTACGGCAATGTTGACACAAAGGGTAAGCTGAGCCTAAACAATACAACTTTGGCAGAGGCTGACGATGTGTCGGATAATAATAGGAATTTTTCGCTATCCTCTAAACTTTCAGCCGGAAAGACTTACACCGTTTCTGTCAGCACTGTAAAAGCTACAGGCACAACTCACCTTATGATTTTGCCTGTAGGTGTAAAATCCGTAACTACCGAGGGTACGGTGTGTATGTCTCTGGTTAATACTACCGAAAAAGATGATTACCGCTACTTTGATATGAATGATAAAAAACTGCTCTATGTAACCTATACAGTGCAGTATAACAACGGCTTTGAGCACAAAACTCTGTACAGCGGTTTTTATGGCGGTCAGCCAATGAAATATGTGGATGAGCAGGACACAAAGCATTTGACCTGCGGAGATAATATTGCAAAAATGAGCATTGCCGGAACTACTGCGGATTTTTCAGTTCGAGTAGCACACGGCTATTCTGAGAGCGTTGTTGAGCCTACGGAAGACGAAAAGGGATATACTCTCTACACCTGCCTGATTTGTGGTGACAGTTACAAAACAGATTATGTGGACAGCCCCGCTGTTCAGATTACGGGCAAGTGTGTACTTTCCGAGACTATACTCGACGAGCATAGTCACAATGTTCCTTACCATTCGGCGTACATAACCGTGGATAACAGAAGATACGAGGTTGCTAAGGACGGCTCCTGGTCGGTCAACACATTTACCAATAAAAAAGTAACCCTAACATTTAACAATATGTACGGAAAGAATTGCAAGGTCAATGTTACGGTGGGCAATGACAGCGTTGACTACGGTACTGTTGCTTTGGATGGCTATGACATAAACAAGGACGGAATAGTAAACGCTCGTGACTATGCTATCTATTATCGTGAGCTGAGAGATGAATTGGGCAATGATTATTGGCAGTTTGCCGATAATTTCTTGTTATACTACTAAAAGAGTGCATTATTGCGCTCTTTTTTAGTTTTATTATTGCAATCACATTGGTGACAATGTATAATATTATATCAACAAAATTATTATCGGAGGTAGATTATGAAAAAAGTTGCTATCATTATGGGCTCGGACAGCGATTTGCCGGTTGTTACCCCTGCCATTAAGCAGTTGAAGGATTTGCAGATTGAGACGGAGGTTCGTGTTATGTCTGCTCACAGAACCCCAAAACAGGCACAGGAGTTTGCCGAAAATGCTATCAAAAACGGCTTTGGTGTAATTATTGCGGCAGCAGGTATGGCGGCTCATTTGGGCGGCGTTTTGGCTGCATCCACAATTCTGCCGGTAATCGGTATCCCTTGCAGTGCTAAGGTGCTGGATGGTATGGACGCAATGCTCGCTACTGTTATGATGCCTCCGGGAATTCCCGTTGCTACAGTAGGTGTAAATGCTGCTAAAAATGCGGCTCTTCTTGCGGCAGAGATTTTGGCAGTAGGTGACAGTGACCTACAGGCTAAACTTATGCAAATGCGTAAGGATATGGTTGAGCAAGTTATCCAAAAGGATATTGCTCTCCAAGAAAAAATAAAAGAAATATAACCCCAAAGAGAGGTAAATGATATGGAAAAAAGTTTCAGCGAAAGCTATGCTGCAGCAGGCGTAGATGTTACTGCAGGATATGAGTCTGTAGAACTCATTAAGTCCCATGTAAAGCGTACAAACATTCCCGGAGTTCTCGGCGGTATCGGCGGTTTCGGCGGTATGTTTGAGATTGGTGCAAAGGATTACAAGGAGCCTGTACTTGTTTCGGGCACAGACGGTGTCGGCACAAAGCTCAAGCTCGCTTTCCTTATGGACAAGCACGATACAATCGGTATCGACTGCGTAGCGATGTGCGTCAATGATGTCGCTTGCAGTGGTGCAAAGCCATTGTTCTTCTTGGATTATATTGCTTGCGGCAAAAATTATCCCGAAAAAATTGAGCAGATAGTAAAGGGCGTTGCAGAGGGCTGTGTTCAGGCAGGTTGTGCTCTTGTAGGCGGCGAAACAGCAGAGCATCCGGGACTTATGCCTAATGATGAATACGACCTTGCAGGCTTCACCGTAGGTATAGGCGAAAAGGACAAGCTCGTTTCGGGCAAATTCTTAAAGCAGGGTGACGCACTTATCGGCGTTGCATCATCAGGTGTGCACAGCAACGGCTTTTCTTTGGTCAGAAAGGTTTTCAATATTAACGAAAAAAGAATAAATACCCAAATTGCAGAGCTTGGTAAAACTCTGGGAGAGGAACTTCTTACTCCTACCCGAATTTATGTTAAGCCACTGTTGGCTCTGATGGATAAGGTTAGAGTAAACGCTATCAGCCACATTACAGGCGGAGGGTTTTATGAGAATGTTCCTCGTATGCTCAATGATAACACTTTGGCTGTTATAGAAAAAGATAAGTGCTTCAAAAAACCTATATTTGACCTTATTCAGTCGGCAGGAAACATTCCTGAGAGAGATATGTACAACACCTTCAATATGGGTACGGGTCTTGTTATTGCAGTAGACTCAGACAAGGCGGACGAGGCTGTTCGTATTCTCAATGAGTCCGGTGAGCAAGCAGCTGTAATCGGCGAAATCAAGTCCGGCGAAAAGGGAGTAGAATTATGCTGAACATAGCAGTATTCGTTTCCGGCGGAGGTACTAACCTCCAAGCCTTGATAGATGCACAGGACAGAGGCGAGATAAAAAACGGAAAAATCACATTCGTTTTGGCATCTAACGAAGATGCTTACGCTCTTGAGAGAGCAAAAAAAGCGGGTATTCCTTCTGTCGTCGTAAATCGTAAGTCTTATTCTACAAAGGACGAATATGACAAAGCGATTTTGCAGGCTCTTGACGGAAAAAATATCGACCTTATTGTTTTGGCAGGTTTCCTTTCTATTCTCGGCGAGGAGCTGGTCAATACATATAAGAACAGGATTATAAATATTCACCCGAGTCTTATTCCGCTGTTTTGCGGCGACGGATTTTATGGCAAAAAAGTACACACAGCAGTGCTCAACAGTGGAATGAAGGTTACCGGTGCAACGGCACATTTTGTGAACGAAATCACTGACGGCGGTGCGATAATACTCCAAAAGGCTGTGCCTATTGAACCGGGAGATAATGAGGATATACTCCAGTATCGAGTTATGCGTCAGGCAGAATGGGAGATTTTGCCTAAAGCTGTGTCGCTGTTCTGCCAGGGCAGAATAAAAATCAACGGAAATAAAACAGAAATAATCTAACATATACTATATATAATGTATAAGAGGTGTACTATGGAAATAAAATCACTTGCATCCGAGCTTAACACAAATTCATATCCCGGCAGGGGAATAGTAGTCGGAAAATCTGCTAACGGCAAAAAAGCTGTCATTGCATATTTTATTATGGGCCGTTCTGTTAATTCACGCAACAGAATTTTTGAGCCTAATGACAGAGGCGGTATCCGCACAAAAGCCTTTGATGAGTCTAAGATGGAGGATCCGAGCCTAATTATCTACAATCCTGTACTTAAGTTGGACGGAAAGACTATCGTCACAAACGGTGACCAGACCGACACTATTTATGATTTTATGCAGGAGGGCAAGTGCTATCGTCACGCTTTGAACACAAGAGAGTTTGAGCCGGACGCTCCTAACTATACACCGAGAATTTCGGCAGTGCTTAAGCCCGACGGAGATTATAATATGTCTATCCTTAAGTCCAATATGGGCAAGCCGCAGTGCCTCAGATTCTATTTTGAATATCCGGCCGATGCAGGTCTCGGACACTTTATTCATACATACAAATGTGACGGAAACCCTATCCCGTCCTACGAGGGAGAACCTACTCCTGTCGCTGTTGGCAATGACGATATAGATACATGGACCGATATGATTTGGGATAATCTCAACGAGGACAACAAGGTTTCTCTTTTCACTCGCTATATTGATTTGCAGACCGGCGAGGAAGAAACAAGAATAGTAAACAAAAACAAATAAGAGGAGAGCACAATGCGAGTATTAGTAGTAGGCGGCGGCGGCAGAGAGCACGCCCTTATCAAAAAAATTAAAGAATCAAAAAAAGTTGATTACATAGCTTGCTGCCCGGGCAACGGCGGTATATCTTACGATGCCGAGTGCTTCAATGAGGGTGCTACCGATATTGACGGTGTAGTGGCTCTGGCAAAAAAAATCAGCGCAGACTTTGTTGTTGTGGCTCCCGACGACCCGTTGGTTTTGGGTATGGTAGACGCTCTCAACGAGGCAGGTTTCGCCACATTCGGACCAAAGGCGAATGCCGCAATAATAGAAGGTTCAAAGGTTTTTTCAAAAGACCTTATGGAAAAATATAATATCCCCACAGCAAAGTATAAGGTTTTTGATAACCCAAAGGATGTTATAGCTTACATAAAAGAACAGAATGAATTTCCTACAGTAATTAAGGCTGACGGCTTGGCATTGGGAAAGGGCGTTATCATTCCTGAAACACTCGACGAGGCTGAAGCAGGCGTTAAAGAGATTATGGAGGATAAGATTTTCGGCGACAGCGGTAATAATGTTGTTGTTGAGGAATTTCTTACAGGACCTGAGGTGTCCGTTCTCGCCTTTACAGACGGAAAATGCGTTAAGCCTATGGTCACATCTATGGACCATAAGAGAGCATTAGACGGAAACAAGGGACTTAACACCGGCGGTATGGGTACAGTTTCGCCTAACCCGTATTATACCGACGAGGTAGCACGGGAATGTATGGAAAAGATTTTCCTCCCTACTGTCAATGCGATGAACGCCGAGGGCAGAACCTTTAAGGGATGCCTCTATTTCGGCCTTATGATTACACAAAAAGGACCTAAGGTTATTGAATATAATTGCCGTTTCGGCGATCCCGAGACTCAGGTAGTATTGCCGAGACTTAAGACAGATATTATGGACATTTTCGAGGCAATCAATGATGGTACGCTGTCCGACTTGGATATTCAGTGGGACGACAGAGCTTGTGCTTGCGTCATTATGGCATCTCCCGGTTATCCAAAATCGTATCCAAAGGGATTGGAGATTACAGGACTCACCGATGGTCAGCTTGAGGGCGTAACCGTTTATCATGCCGGCACAAAGCTTGATGGCGACAAGCTCGTTACTTCCGGCGGCAGAGTTCTCGGTGTCACTGCATTAGGTGAAAATTTGGAGGCAGCACTGAAAAAAGCATATGACGGCGTATCAAAAATTCACTTTGACAATGCTCATTATCGCAGAGACATAGGCCAGTCTGCTTTGAACGCACTTAAATAATTGTTAATAAAATTCAAATTTTACAAAAAGTTATTGACAATTATACTATTTGGAATTATACTTAGTGTGTCTTAAATTCAGGTGTGATTTTATGCTCCATCACACCTAACGTGTCAAAATTTTTAATTATATTAAGAGGTTATTTATTATGGCAACAGTAAAAAAGAACAACAAAAAGAAGATAATTGTTCCGATTTGCATAATCCTTGTTATCGCAATCGTTGTTACTTCTGTCATTGTTGTAAAGGCAAAGAACAGCGGTACTGAGGTAACGCTAAACACTATTACTACGAGCAATATTACCGAGAGCGTAAACGCTACAGGCGAGGTAAGCTCAGGTGCCGAAAAAGATTATAAGGTGTCTACCGTAGCTACC
>URJF01000064.1 GCA_900548085.1 uncultured Oscillospiraceae bacterium
GTTGTGAGCTTTGGAGGAGCCTGTTGCACCGCCGCAGCCGTCACGACCTGTTCTGCCGCCGAGCAGAATGATTACATCGCCCTCTTGGGGAACTTCTCTCTTTACATTTTTTTTAGGAGATGCGCCGATTACTGCGCCGATTTCCATACGCTTAGCTACATAGCCCTCGTCGTACAGCTCTGTTACCTGGCCGGTAGCGAGACCGATTTGGTTACCGTAGGACGAATAGCCCTGTGCTGCACCGGTGGTGATTTTGCTCTGTGGGAGCTTGCCCTCCATTGTGTCTTCAAACGGTGTGGTGGGATCGCCGGCACCGGTTACACGCATAGCCTGATATACATAGGCTCTGCCTGACAGTGGGTCACGGATAGCGCCGCCGAGACAGGTAGCCGCACCGCCGAAAGGTTCTATTTCTGTAGGATGATTGTGAGTTTCGTTTTTGAATTGAATGAGCCACGGTTCTTTTTTGCCGTCGATTTCTACATCCACATTTATTGAGCAGGCGTTGATTTCCTCGCTCTCGTCCAAATCGTCAACATAGCCCTGCTTCTTCAGCAGCTTTGTGCCGATGCAAGCCATATCCATAAGACAAACGATTTTGTCCTTTCTGTCGCCGTAGACTTCCTTGCGGATTTCAAAATATTCGTTCAGCGCCTTTTCGATAGCGGCACTGTACTTGCCATCATCTACCTTGATTTCGTCCAGCTGAGTAGCAAAGGTGGTGTGGCGGCAGTGGTCACTCCAATATGTATCTATTACTTTAAGCTCTGTCAGTGACGGGTCTCTGTTTTCCTCGTTTTTGAAATAATCTCTAACCCAGCACAAATCCTCTATGCTCATAGCAAAGCCCATAGATTTGTGGTATTCTGCGATTTCGTCATCACTCTTTGAGATAAAGCCGGTAATTCTTACTATATCAGCCGGAATGTCGTACTCTATATCGAGACTTTCGGGCTTGTCCATAGATGCAACTCTGGACTCAACAGGGTTGATGATATAGTTTTTGATTTTGTCGAACTCAGCGTCGGTGATGTCGCCCTTTACTGCAATTACCTTTGCCGATGTAACCTTTGGCATTTCGCCTGCTGTCAGGAGCTGAATACACTGTGCTGCACTGTCAGCTCGTTGGTCGTACTGACCGGGGAGATATTCTGTAGCGAAGTATCTCCAGCCCTCAGGGAAGGTTATCTCGTCGTACACATTGTCGAGATTAGTCTCGGAAAAGACGGTTTTGACTGCCTTTTGGAACTCCTCTTCGGTGAGACCTTGAGCGTCATATCTGTTGATTATTCTCAGATCCTCCAGAGCGGTGATACCGACATTGCTTTTCAGGTCCTCAAGGGTTTGTCCTGCCTCAATGTCGTTGCCTCGCTTTTTTTCTACAAAAACTCGAAAAACTTTTTTCATACCTATTCTCCTTGAAAAATTGTAATTCATTTTATTATAATAACATATATTTATACCGATTTCCATATAAAAATAACTGCCGTCAGAAAAAATATTGCCAATTATAAAGATATTGTTAATTTCTTAACTAACACCTTACATTTATTTTTTGTTGTGCTATAATAGTCAAGTGTAGAGGGACACCTCTGTCACTAATATCGGATAGGAAGTGAATGCTGTGAATGAGGTTGATGAACAGGCGTTCGATGTAGAATTTTTGTCCTGCGTTATCGACAAGGCTAAGAATATGCTTGTGCTCGACAGCGACAGCCATTTTAGCGAATATGTCGGCGTCCATCCATCAAAAATCAAACAGGGCAAACTGTTTTTCCACGACATTTTAGTGCCGCAAGAGAGAGAGAAGGTTATGCGTCAGCTATGCAAAAAGGACTCGCCTTATGTATATCTTGACTGCAATATTAAAGACAAAAAGGGTAATTTTAATTTCGTCCATTGTACTTGCCGCAATGTGCCGGACAGCACTTTGTGCCAAATCACTATGGCGGATGTTTCCCGTTCCATAAAACGCTCAAAGGAGCTGAAAGCTCAGGCTAAGGAGATGAATCACCTTATCGACTTAGTAAACGGCGGTGTGTGTCTGTTTAAGGTTAATCAGGATATGCACTTTGAGATTTTGTATGCCAATGAGGCGTGCTGTCGTTATTTCGGCACCACAAAAGAGAATTATAACAAGCAGGACTACCGCATAGATGAGCTGATTCATCCGGAGGATAAGAGTATTGCCTTTCAGGCCATCGGTACTGCTATGGCTACAAAAAAGTCCATAGACCTTGAGCTGCGCATCATTACCCACAAAGGACAGTACATTTGGTGCAAAATGGACGCAGGTATTCAGAGATATTCTAAGGATAACTGCCCTGTGTTCCACGCAGTATTTTCCGACATAACGGATGTTAAGGAGGCGGAGTCTCTCGCCGAGCATCAGCGTGAGACTTTGACTCAGGTGCTGAAGAATGTGCCCGGTCCGCTGTTCTGTACAGATTATGACAATCCTTTTGTGCTTAATGTAGCCAGCGAGGATTTTATGAAATTGACAGGATATACCCGTGATGAGCTTTTTATTCGCTACGGCGGTGATTTGACTAATTTGATTTCGCCCAGAGAGGTGGATATTGCCCGCCATGCCATAGACACTCAGTTAGAAAAGGGGAATGTGGCAAAGGCTACATATTCGCTGAAAATAAAAGGCGGAAAGCACCTTGTGGTAGTTGACAGACGAAAGGTCATTTCCTCCACTAACGGCGAAAAATCTACCATAGGTCTGCTCAGAGACATAACCTCTATGCACTTAGACGAGGATTTTGATATTTAGCGGTACTGATTGAATAACATAAAAAGCAGCTAAAGTTTTGATTGACTTTAGCTGCTTTATTTTTTTATTTGTATGATACTTTGCCGCTGTTGTTGGAGGAGGCGAGACCTATGTAGCTCTTGCCTTTGTTCAGAGCCAATGTTTTGCCCTCGGCGTCGGTGAGCTTAAGCTGACCGTCTTTTGCACTCCATTTGATAGGAGCGATTTTGCCGTTAGAGGCATAATAGCCGTCACCCTCGGACAGAGTGTAGTTCAGGTATGTGGTGGTAGAGCCCTTGTAGGGAGTGGTGATATAGGTGCTCTTTGCCATAAGCACAATTACATTTTGGAACTTAACATCTGTTTTCCAATCATTTGTATGATACTTTTTGTCAGAGGTACTGTAGGTGAACTTTCTTGTGTCTGTGCGGTTTGAAAAAGTAATGTTCACTCCGCTTGCACTTTCTGTTCCGGCATCCTTAATATTATCGTTGAATGTAAATCTTGTGAAATTGCTTTCGTTGATGGTGGTTCTGTATTTCTTAGATTTTATTGTGCTTGCGATATTCTTTCCGTTCAGGATACCTTTGTGCTCGCTGGATACACGGCGGGTGGTATCTCTGCCGAAGAGCTTGCCGCCGTTCATTCCGTCTATGTCGTCTACCTTTTCTTTTTTGATTGTTTCGTAGCCGCCGACATAGTCGCCCTTGCTGTGACTGCCGCCCCAGTGGATAAACACTGCGTCGAACAACTTGCTGAACTTAACATATGACGGTCTGGCAGAACGGAGCGGACCTACCTTTTCGGGTACGGAATTGTAGTCTGCATAGAGCCAGAGCATACGGCTGATGCCGCCTTCAACTTCGCCTTCAACAATAATGTCGGGAGAGGTGATACCCCATTGTGGTCTGGCAGGTGACAAATTTTCTACTACTATTGCCACAGGACGCACGCCCACTGCCTTTGATGAAAAATCATCCTCACCGGTGAATGGATTGTTTACCGGAACGGGCTTAGTGGTTGTTTCCGTTGTGGACTCGCTAGCCTTTGTCGTTGTCTTGTCGCTTTTTGTGGAGCAGCCGAACAAAGTAAGCGCTATTACTGCCGCCAAAACGACGGCTAAAATTCTTTTTGCTTTCATCCTAAAATTTCCCCTTTTGGAATATATTACATTTTAATAATAGCACAACAGATTGTGCATTTCAATTAGTAGTTGAAAAAAATCTCACAATATAATAGAATATGATTATAAAATTATGTGAGGTAGAGTATGAAAAATTTATTGTACTACACAAAAAAGGCAAAATCTTGGGAAGAGGCCTTGCCTGTAGGTAACGGAAGAATGGGTGCCATGGTGTTCGGTAATCTCAAAAACGAGCGCATAGCCCTTAATGAAGATACCCTTTGGTCAGGTTATCCAAAGGATTTGAACAAAAAAGATGCCCACGAGCATCTGGATGATATACGCAAGGCGATTTTCAGCGGTGACCACGCCGCTGCCAAAAAGATAGCCAACGAGGATATGCACGGCCACTGGAGCGAGGCATACCTGCCCTTTGGCGATTTGAATATAAAGTACACCGACGGTGCAAAGGGAAGGGGCTACAAGCGTACGCTCGATATTTCCAGAGGTATTGCAGCGGCAGAAAACAGTGCTGTGACAGAAACTGTATTCGTCAGCTATCCCGCACAGCTCATTGTGGTTAATATTAAGAGTGAAAAAGGTGTTTCTTTTAGGGTCGAGTTTGACTCACAGCTTAATCACAAATGCCGTGTTGATGAGGATAGCCTTGTTATTGAGGGCGACGCACCTGAGATTTGTATGCCGCCGTACTATAATACCGGCAAAGTGTTCGATTACGGCAGCGGTGCAATGAGTTTTTGCGGAGTTGCTAAGGTTTTGGGCAACGCTGTGTTTGAGGACAATGCTATTGTGGTAAGTAACCAAAAGGACACCACCATACTTGTATCTCTCGCTACCTCTTTTGTGGATTATAAATCTATGCCGGTTGCTGATGCTGTCGGCAGGGCATATTCGTATTTTGACAATGCAAAGGGTTATGACGAGCTTTTGGCAGAGCACAAGGCGGATTTTGCAGAGCTGTTTGACAGAGTTGATGTCGATTTCGGCTCGGATCGCAGTGAGATGCCTACCGACAAGCGACTGAAGGATTTTAAGAAGGGTGCAGACGACAACAATCTCATTGCTCTCCTTTTTCAATACGGAAGATATTTGACTATCGCCGGCTCTCGTCCGGGCAGTCAGTGTATGACATTACAGGGTATATTCAATCCGCACCTCCGTGCCCCATGGTCATCCAGCTATACGGTGAACATAAATACCGAGATGAACTATTGGGCTACGGATATATGCAATTTGTCCGAGTGCTTTAGCCCGTTTTTTGAGCAGGTTAAGCATATGGCGGTGAACGGTACCGTTACCGCAAAGGATTATTATAACTGCTCCGGTACTTGTGCCCACCACAACACTGACATTTGGGGTGCGTCATATCCTGCCGGCGACCCGTTGGGCAAGACCGACTCCGAGAGCTACGCTTGCTGGCAGAGCACATTGCCCTGGATGCTTTGTGAAGTTTTTGAACATTATCGCTATACTAATGACAAAAAGCTGTTTGAAGAAATGAAGCCTTATTTTGAGCAAGTGCTGAATTTCTATAAGGACTTTTTGGTAGAAAAGGGCGGAGTGAATGTTACCTGTCCTACCATTTCGCCGGAGAATACATATTCTGACAACGGCAAGAGAGCCTCACTCACATATATGCCAACTATGGATGTGGGTATTTTGCAGGAATTTTTTGTGGACTGCCGAGAGTTTGGCTTTGATACTCCCGCAATTCCGGATATTCCTATCGGTTCCGACGGCAGAGTGAATGAGTGGATAAAGGAATATGACGAGACCGAGCCGGAGCATCGCCATGTCAGCCATCTGTACTGTGTTTATCCATCTGCTGTTGAGCAGAGCGACGAGGTGAACAAGGCGGCGGAAAAAGCTCTGCTTGTTCGTGGTTTTGGCGGAACAGGTTGGTCACTGGGCTGGAAGGTCTGCCTTTGGGCGAGATTGGGAAATCCCGAAAATGCGCTCCGACTTATCAAAAATCAGCTTACGCCTATTTCTCCACGCAATAAGCTCCACCGCAGAGGCGGAGGAAGCTATCCTAATATGTTCGACGCTCATCCGCCTTTCCAAATTGACGGAAACTTTGGTGTAGCGGCAGGTATTGCCGAGCTGCTGAAGAACGGCACGGTGCCAAAATCCTGGAACGGATACGCAAAGGGCATTAAGGTTTACGGCGGCGATACAATAAATATTTCGTTCAAAAACGGCGAAGTAACAAAAGCATAATTAAACAAAAACAGTGCAGCAGGTTGCCGCACTGTTTTTGCGTGATATGGGAGGTATGATGAAATTACGGTCCCTTTTATTTTGTTTTTACCGTGTAGGTTTTGCTCCAGGAGGAGTAATATTTTGTTTTGCCTACGGTTTTGTATGTGCGCAGTCGCACATAGTATTTCTTTTTGCTCTTTAGGGAGCTTATTTTTTTGGAAGTGGTTTTGTTGGAAACGGTCACTGTCTTTGCACGCTTAAATTTAGAGGAGGTACTGTAGCAGATTTGGTATCCCGTGGTTTGAGCAGTGTTCTTTTTTATTTTGGCAGTAAAGGCTTTTTTGCCTGCTGACAGCTTGGTTATCTTTGTGCCCTTAGGTACAATGTTGTATGTGGCGGATATAGCCTTTGCCCCTGTTTTGAACTTAACGGTCACAGTGGCTTTGCCCACTTTTGTGTTGTTTTTGTATGACACGGTGTAGAGGAATGGATTTATTACTCTGCCCTTTGAGTCGGTGACCTTTACGCCGAGCTTTTGGGATTTGCCGTTATATGTTACGGTGGATTTTGACAGTTTGATTTTGTTACCTTTTGAGGACGGAGGCAAAAGACCCTCTATGTTCATAGTGTATGAGCCGTTAAAATTACCTTTGCCGGTGAGCTTAATCTTGCAGGTATTGCCCGAAAAACTCAGGCTCTCGGTGTAGTCGGTGCCGTTTTTAAGAGTTTTGCCTCTGTAGGTGACTGCGTAGGAGAACACATTGTTTTTGACTGCGGTGGATACTTTTACATCGCTTGCCATACTCGCCTTGGATATAACAAAATACAGCTTTGCCGTGCCTGTGCATCCGCCTGTGCCTGTAATGGTTACATATCCCTTGCCGGCATTGATATTTGAGGAATATCCGGTGATTTTGTACTCACTGCCTTTTACCAGATATTGATTTATGTTCTCCGGCTCAGGCTTGATTTCATTGCCGGTGTAGGTGAACGCCTTGCTGACAGCGGCTTTTCCGTTTATGCCCAGTGAGGTAATATTGTATTTGTCATCTATTGTATATTTCAGCGACTTGCTGTCGTTGGCTATAACCTTTTTGCTGTTTTTTAATCCGGTCAGTGTGATTGTGCCTGTGGAGCCGTAGCTCATATCGCCCTTTGCAGACACCTTGTAGTCTGTGTTCAGATCGAGCTGCAGGTCGCCTACAGTAAGGGGTTTTGTGTTTGCGCCGTATTCGTAATAGTCCTTCATAGAGATTATGTTGTAGTACGGACGCAGTTTTTCCGGCAGATATTGGTAACTCAGTCTGCTGTTGGTGAGTGTTGACAGCTTGATTTTGTCCATTGTGAACCTAAAGGAGTAGTGACCTGTGTAGTTGCCTCTGTACTTTATGTCTACATAGTATGTGCCGATATTTTTTATTGTAGCTGTTTTTGTCAGCGCAGAGTCTGAGTAGGTCTGCACGGTGTAATCATTGTTTTTTGTCAACGTATTGCCAAAGCCGTCGGTTACTGACACCGCAGGGTCAACTGCAATGCCGGTGTAGTTGGCAGAGGTCTGAATTTTTGTGCCGTCGTTGTGGTCGCTCATATCCAGAGGAGAAATAACAATGCTTATAGGGTAGCCGTTTATGCTCTTTTTGTAGGTGCCGACATCTACCATATCGTCGCCGTTCAGTTTTACCGTTCCGTTGACAACATAGGGGATGGAAACGGTGTATGTACATTCCTTTCCGTTGTAGAAAAAGCCGTCCACATTCTTTAGGTGTATTTTGCCGTCCTCGTCTACTAATATTTTTTCGGCTGTTCCGTCATTTGCGGAATATAGATAGGAGGCGTAGGTTGTGCCGTCTATATTGTATTGGCGCATAACTATTGACCTCTTACCGTTGGCTAAGTCGTCATCTATGTCCTCGGACTCGTTAGAAAATGGATAATCCTCTTTTGATACTGTCGGATAGTCCTTGTTTGTGTAGGG
>URJF01000065.1 GCA_900548085.1 uncultured Oscillospiraceae bacterium
ATACGGGTAGCAAGGATTCTGTCCTCTGCTGTAGGATAACCGCCACGCTGTGCATAGCCGAGAACATTATATCTGCTCTCAACGCCGGTTTTCTTTTCGATATCTTCTGCAAGCTCCTTAACATCAACATCACAACCCTCTGCTACGATGATAATAAAGTGCTTTTTGTCTGTGCGCTGTGTCTTTTTCATACGCTCAATTACGTGCTTCTCTACATCAACCTTAACCTCTGGGATAAGGATAGAGGTAGCGCCGCAAGCGATACCTGCATTAAGTGCAAGATAACCTGCTCTCCTGCCCATAACCTCGATAACACTGCAACGGTCGTGTGACTCTGTGGTGTCACGAATACGGTCAACCATATCCATAATAGTATTAAGGCAAGTATCATATCCGATAGTCTTGTCGCAGCAAGCAATGTCGTTGTCGATAGTGCCGGGAAGTCCTACACAAGGGATACCTCTCTCGCTAAGGTCACGAGCACCACGAAAAGAACCGTCGCCGCCGATAACAACAACGCCCTCGATACCATATTCCTGACAGGTGCGAATAGCCTTACGCATACCCTCCTCGGTAGCAAACTCAGTAGAGCGTGCTGAATAAAGGATTGTACCGCCACGATTGATAATATCAGAAACCGAACGCAAATCCATTTCTACCAAATCGCCGTTAATAAGACCATTATAACCTCTGATAACGCCGTAAACTTTAATTCCGTTTTCACAAGCTGTTCTTACTACCGCACGAACTGCCGCATTCATTCCGGGTGCGTCTCCGCCGCTTGTTAAAACTGCAATAGTTTTCATAATAAATCCTCCCTGCAATATCACTGCTTTTTCATTCAAAAGCGATCAAAATTTTGCATTGATAAAATTATAGCAATCTATATTTTACTTAAAACAGTAGTAAATGTCAAGTATTGTCAGTAAATAACTGCAACATTTTTATCTCCGAGCAGCCTTTTCAGCTCATTTATCATAGTATCATTAGGCTCTACGGACATAGTTCTGTCTTGACGATGGTACTTTTTTTCGTCTTCATAGTAGAAGTAGAGTGGCAAATTGCCTTCAAAAATAGACGTAATTACCTTTGCTTTTTTGATATTTCGGTCCTTTGCCGAAGAAAATCTCAAAAACATACCCTTATGCCTTTTGTCAGAATGATTATGCTCCTCGGCTCCTGCAATATTTACTTTTTCTGTAAGAGAGGTGGGTTTAATCACCGCATTGGCCAAAAGCTTAGGGTCCTTTTCTTCTTCTACAGACAAGGTACCGTTTACGGCGACCACATTATCCTCGGCAATCATAGATGAATATTTCAAAAAAGTCTTAGGAAACAGCACAACCTCAATACTGCCGTACAAATCCTCTATGGTAACAAAAGCCATATTAGCCTTGTTGGCACGAGTCTGCTTTATTGTAATATGAGTGATAATTCCGCAAACGGTAATATCATCGCCGTTTTTATATTTCGAGTCGGGATTATCTGCCGAGAGGACATCAAAGGTGTGAGCACAACCTGCCTTTTCGGCATATTTTTCATACTTATCCATAGGGTGACCGGATAGGTATAGTCCGGTCATTTCCTTTTCCATCTTAAGCAACTCAGAATGTGGAAATTCGGTAACATCAGGCAACTCAAAGCTGTAGCCGAAGTCATCACTGATATCAAACAGACCCACCTGACCGTACATCGTCTTTTGCATCTGCTGCTCAATATTGCTGACAAGTGACGGCAAAGCCTGAAGCATCTGTCGCCTGTTAGCATCGAAGCAATCCATTGCGCCGCATCTGATGAGAGACTCTACGCCACGGCGGTTAAAGTGTCCATTCTGCATACGGGAACAAAAATCAAACAAGTCAGTGAAGTCGCCGCTTTTTCTTTCTTTTATTATTTCATCAATAAAATCATTGCCTATATTTTTTATTCCCAACAAACCGTAATTTATTGTATTTTTGTTGGCGGTAAAGCCTTTCATCGACTTGTTTATATCCGGCGGAGCAAGGCGGAGTCCCAGTCTTTTGCTCTCGGCGATATAACGAGCCACCTTGTTGGCAGAATCCAAAACAGAGGTAAGGAGTGCCGCCATAAATTCTGCCGGTGCATAGCACTTCAAGTACGCACAGCGATAAGAAACAAGCGCATAGCAAGCGGCGTGAGATTTGTTAAAAGCATATGATGCAAAGTCTGTCATCTTGTCGAACAAACTCTCTGCAACAGAGGACGGAATATTATTCTTTTCACAGCCCGATACAAAATTAGTGCGTTCCTGCTCCATAACATCGAGCTTTTTCTTGCTCATAGCACGGCGGATAACATCCGCTCTGCCAAAAGAAAATCCGGCAAGGGCACGGAATATTTCCATAACCTGCTCTTGATATACCATACAGCCGTTGGTCTCCTTAAGTATCGGCTCAAGGAGAGGCGTGTCGTACTTGATTTTGCTGTGGTCGTGCGAATTTTCGATATAAGTATCTATTTGGCTGGCAGGTCCCGGGCGAAACAGAGAAATCGCCGCTATCAAATCCTCAAAACGAGAGGGCTTTAGGTTGGTGAGCATCTGTTTCATGCCCGACGACTCAAACTGAAACACGCCCTCGGTTCGTCCTCGTGAGAACAGCGCAAAAACTTTTTTATCATCCAAAGGAATATTGTTTATATCAATACCTGCCGCCTTTGAGGCAGAGTCAATAACAGTCAAATTTCTGTTGCCCAAAAAGTCCATTTTGAGCAATCCGAGGCGCTCCAATGCAGTCATAATGAACTGTGTAACAACAAGTCCGTCATTCGTCGCCAAAGGGACATAAGACGACACAGGATCATGGGTAATGACTACGCCTGCTGCATGGGTGGAAGCATTGCGAGGCATACCCTCCACCTTTTTCGCAGTCTCGATAAGCTCTCGAATTTGGTCATTGTTTTCGATAGCACTGCGGAGCTGTGCACTGCTGTCTATAGCCTGCTGAATAGTAATTTTATAGGCCGGCGGTATAAGCCTAACCACCGAGTCTACCGCATTGTACGGCATACCCATAACTCTGCCAACATCACGAATTGCGGCACGAGCTTTTAGAGTACCGAATGTCACTATTTGTGCAACATGATTAGCCCCGTACTTTTCGGTAACATAATCAATTACTTCTTGGCGGCGTTCGTAACAAAAATCTATGTCAAAATCCGGCATAGAAACACGCTCAGGGTTCAAAAATCTCTCAAAAATCAATCCGTATTTCATGGGATCAACATCTGTAATGCCGACACAATATGCGGCTATAGAGCCGGCACCGGAACCTCTGCCGGGACCTACGGGAATATCTTTAGATTTAGCAAAAGCAACAAAATCACGAACAATAAGGTAATAATCTGTGTATCCCATAGAGCTGATTACACCAAGCTCGTAATTAAGTCTGTCGATATATTCCTTAGGCGGCTCTGCTCCGTATCTGCGGTTCATACCCTCGTCGCAAAGTCTCTTTAAATAGCCAAAATGATCCTCGTTGTCAGGAGTTTCAAAATAGGGCAGTTTTGTGTTGCCGAACTCAAAATCGAAATTGCACATATCCGCAATTCGCTGAGTATTGTCAACTGCTGACGGTACATCGGAAAATATGTCCCTCATCTCATCTTCTGACTTAAGATAAAAATTGTCACTGTGAAACTCGAGTCCTGTGTCCTCGCCTATAATATGGTTAGTGGCGATACAAATAAGAACCTGCTGAATATTGGCGTCCTCTCTGTTCACATAATGAACATCGTTAGTGGCAACCATAGGTATGCCTGTATCTGCGCTGAGTCTCTTTATACCATCGAGAACAACCTTTTGCTCGTCAAGGCCGTGATTTTGAAGTTCCAAATAATAATTACCGTCGCCGAAAACTTCGTTATACCACAGGGCAACACGCTTAGCCTCGTCATAATCACGGCGAAGAAGCGCCTGCGGTATCTCACCTGCAAGGCAAGCGGAGAGGCAAACCAAACCGTCGCTGTATTTTTCTAACAAATCGTGATCGACTCTGGGCTTGAAATAAAAGCCATCTGTATATGACGACGACACCATTTTGATTAAATTTTTATATCCCGTTTCGTTCTTAACGAGCAGCACAAGGTGGTTATATTCCTTATCGAGAACTTTGTCACGGTCAAAGCGGGTGCGAGGTGCAACATAGACCTCACAGCCTATAATCGGCTTAACTCCTTGTTTTTTGCACTCGTCGTAAAAATCTACGGCACCATACATATTGCCGTGGTCGGTAATGGCAAGGGAGGTCATACCCAACTCTTTTGCACGTGACACAAGATTGCCGAGGCGGCAAGCGCCGTCCAGCAGGCTAAACTGTGTGTGCAAATGGAGATGAGTAAACATAGCGTCCTCCCGTTATAATTCTTTTGCTATTTCAACAAGTCTTTTCAGTCTATGATTAGCACCGCTTTTTGACAGCGGTGGGTCAAACATCTCTGCCAGCTCCTGCAAGGAGGAGTCGGGATTTTCGAGTCGAATGAGAGCCATCTGTTCCAAAGGCTCAGGCAGAGATGAAAGTCCCCTCTTATCTTTTATTTTCAGTATAGCCGCTATCTGCGGTGAAGCGGCTCTGACCATTTTTTCTATATTTGCAGTCTCACAATTCGCCTTTCTGTTGGCAGAATTGCGTATCTCTTTTACTATCTTAACATTCATCATATCGAACATAGCGACAGAGGCACCCATCATATAGAGGCAGTCCTCTATCTGCTCGCTGACCTTAAAGTAAATAATGTTATATCCCTTGCGGTTAGTAAGCTTTGGATTCAGCTCCATTTCCTGCAAAAAGGTAATAAAGCTCTTAGTCAAATTAAGGAAAGGCACAATAAATTCCAAATGATAATCCTTTTCGGGAGAGGACACTGTGCCGCAAGACAAAAATGCACCTGCCAAAAAAGCGTTTTGGCACCGGGGGCACTGAAAATTTGAAAAATTCACCTTTAGGTTAGTTTCACGCTTATCGTGACCAAAAAAAGTAAATATTTTTGTAGCAATCGCCTTGTCTTCGATGACTATGGAATAGTTCTTGCCTGACGGTGACACTGCAATATCGCTGTCGATATTGCACAATTCTTTAAGCAATCTTTTGTACAGCATTACTATATTCTCATTTTCCGTCTGAAACATACAGCCTCTGTAAGAAAATTCCTTAGAAAAAAGAGTCATACCGTAGAGCAGACTCTTTTTGCAGCAATAGCTTTCGTATTCTATTTTAACAAGCTCGTTTTTTACCTGTGAGGAAAAAGACATATTACTTACCTACTAATTTCTGTCAATATCTCTGTGATTAACAGACACATTGTCCCAATGCTTGCTGAAATGCTCAGCCAGTGCCTCTGCAAATACGACACTGCGGTGATTTCCACCGGTACAGCCGATTGCGATAACGACCTGACTCTTGCCTTCTCGTATGTAGAGCGGGTTAAGATAATCAAGAAGATTTTTCATTCGCTTAAGCAATTCGTTAGACTCATCAAAACTGAACACATAGTCATAAACTTCTTTGTCGAGGCCTGTCTTGTCACGCAACTTTTCTACCCAATACGGATTAGGAAGGCAACGCACATCTATCACAAAATCCGCATCGGCAGGTATGCCGTGTTTAAAGCCAAAGGATACCACATGGATATTCATAACCGCACGCTCGTCATCCAAAAGAATTTGGGTAAGTCTTTCTCTGAGCTGAGACGGATTCATATCCGAGGTGTCAATAACATAATCTGCACTGAGACGAACCGGAGCAAGAACCTCTTTTTCGTAAGACAGAGCGTCCTCGATTGAGCCGTTAAACTTGTCGGCAAAAGGATGTTTTCTGCGAGTGAGCTTATATCTCTTAAGTGCAACATGATTTTTTATGTCAAGATAGATTATCTTTACTATATTTCCGTCTGTGTCTCTAAAATCCTTTACTGCCTCGTTGAACGCATTAAGCACACCACGGGTACGAACATCGGTAACGATTGCTATTTTGTTGTACACATCGGACTTTTTCATAAGAGAAACAAATACCGAAATAAGCTCAGCAGGCATATTGTCTATGCAATAGTAGCCGGTATCCTCCATAAAACTCATTGCAGTTGATTTTCCGGCGCCCGAAACGCCTGTCAAAAGAACTATCTCCATATTTATCCCTCTTTCTTTTATTTTGTAACTCTTATTTCCATTTCAAGGCGTACGCCTTTTTCTTTATATACAGTATCGGACACCTTTTTGCAAAGAGTCAAAACATCGTCGCAAGTAGCGCCGCCGATATTGATAACAAATCCGGCGTGCTTAGTGCTGACCTGTGCGCCTCCTACCGTGGCGCCCATAAGATTGCACTCCTGAATAAGAGCGCCTGCATAATATCCCTCAGGTCGCTTAAAGGTGGAGCCTGCCGACGGATATTCCAACGGTTGCTTAGCCTTTCTTCTGCCGATAAGGTCGTCCATTTTTTCTCTGATTTCTTTCTTAGACTTCGGCTGCAGCTTCAAATACAAGTCGGTAATAATACAGTCATTATCATAATACGCCGAATGGCGATAGGACAAGTCTAAATCGTCACCGCAAAGAGTGCCGACATCACCGTTGCTGTCTATATGGCGACATTTTTTGAGCACATCTTTCATCTCGCCGCCATATGCGCCTGCATTCATAAAAGCCGCACCGCCGCAGCTGCCGGGAATACCGTAGGCAAATTCCAGCCCCGAAAGTTTATGCTCCCAAGCGAATCTGCACACTCTGATAAGAGGAGCGCCTGCCTCGCAATGAATAACATTATCCTCCAAAAGCTCAATTTTGCCAAACTCCTTGCCTATCAGGATAACACAAGCGTCTATGCCGTCGTCACTGACAAGCAGATTTGAGCCGTTGCCCACAGGAATATATCTAATACCCAAGGAATTGCATATTTTCACTGTATCGGCAATCTGCGAGATGCTGTCAGGTACAACAGCAACAACTGCAGGGCCGCCTATTTTGAATGTTGTATGTGAGCTCATCGGTTCGTCTGTGAGATACTTTATCCCTTCTTCATTCAACAAGCTCTTAAGTTCGTTTATATTATTCAAGATATAATCCACCGATTCGTTATTTTGTTGAGCCCAAAATAGCTGCTCCGATAATTCCTGCGTCATTGCCCAATGTAGCTTTCATAATCTTAGTCTGCATCTTGGAATAAACGCTGTAGCGCTCAGACTCTATATATCTGCGAAGCGGACGAAGCAAAGTCTCGCCCTCGTTACAAATACCGCCGCCTACACAAATAATTTCGGGCTGGAGAGCATTAACAAGATTTACAAGACCGCATGAAACATATTTTACATACTGGTCAACTACCTTAATACCTGCTATGTCACCGTGACGCATAGCGTCAAATGCAGTTCTGCCGGTAACCTTGCCCTCTTCCTTTACAAGCTCGTGCATAATGGAATCCGGATACTCCTGCATGGCACGCTTGGTCTGATTGATAAGAGCGGTAGCAGAAGCATAAGCCTCCCAACAACCTTTTCTGCCGCAGGTGCACTCCTCGCCGTCAACAACGATAACCATATGACCGCACTCACCGCCGGCATTGTTTACGCCTGATACGATTTTGCCGTCTACGATAATGCCTGAACCTACCCCTGTACCGAGAGTAACGGCAACAAAATCCTTTGCACCGTTGCCGCATCCTGCATATGCCTCACCGAGAGCGGCACAGTTAGCATCATTCTCAACATATACTTTGTCTGTACCGAGACGCTCGCTGAGCATTTTTTTAGCCGGTACATTATCAAATCCCAAATTGTTTGCAAATTCAATAATGCCATCCGAATTAACTGTACCGGGGGTACCGATACCTACAGACTCTATATCTGCGATAGTAAGGTTAGCCTCAGCCATAGCCTCCTTGCAGACCTTTGCGATATCGTCAAAAATTTCGTCAGCAGAACGAGGCATAGCAGTAGGAGTCTTAGCCTTTGCAATCATATTATACTTTTCGTCTACTACTGCCGCAACGATGTTTGTTCCGCCTAAATCAATTCCTATAGTG
>URJF01000066.1 GCA_900548085.1 uncultured Oscillospiraceae bacterium
ATTGTTGATGGCGCAGGTAACAGCGACGACATTAAGGCTCGTGTAAATCAGATTAAGTCTGCTATCGACGCATCTACATCTGATTTCGATAGAGAAAAGCTCCACGAAAGACTTGCTAAGATGGCAGGCGGCGTTGCAGTCGTAAAGGTAGGCGCAGCTACAGAGACAGAAATGAAAGAAAAGAAGCTCCGTATCGAAGATGCCCTTGCAGCTACAAAGGCAGCTGTAGAGGAAGGTATCGTTGCAGGCGGCGGCGTTGCCCTTATCAATGCTATTCCGGCTGTAGAAAAGCTTCTTGATACAGACGATGCAGATTATAAGACAGGTGTAAACATTGTGCTTAAGGCACTTGAGGAGCCTGTACGCCAGATTGCTGCTAATGCAGGTCTTGAAGGCTCTGTAATCGTTGACAAAATTAAGAACAGCGAGCCGGGCTACGGTCTCAACTTTGCTACAAACGAGTATGTTGATATGATTAATGCCGGTATCGTTGATCCGGCAAAGGTTACTCGTTCTGCTCTCCAAAATGCAGCTTCGGTAGCAGCTATGGTTCTTACCACCGAGTCCCTTGTTACTGACATAAAAGACCCACAGGCTGACGCAGCACAGGCAGCAGCTATGGCGGCAGCTCAGCAGGGCGGTATGTACTGATAAATAAAATATAATATATTTTGACGCACTCCTTTGGAGTGCGTTTTTTCTTTCCAAAATTTGTGTATATTTTTAGATAATTTTGCTCACCATAAGGATATAAAACATTTTTGGAGGAAATAAAATGAGTAATTCAAGAAAAATTATTTCTGCCCTAACAGCATTTGTTTTGGTGTTGGCGGTGATAGTTACCGGATTTTCCGGCTGTAAAAAGTCCGAAAATAATCAATCTGCCGATACAGGCTCAAAGAAAAAGGTGACCGTTCGCTATCTTAACTTTAAGCCGGAGGTAGCAGATGTGTACAAGGAGCTTGCAGAAGAGTACGAAAAAGAAACAGGAGTAAAGGTGATTGTCCAAACAGCTGCTAACAATGAGTATGAGTCCACTCTTACTGCAAAAATGGCGACGGATGAAGCACCAACATTGTTCCAAATCAACGGTCCAAAAGGCTATGCAAATTGGAAGGATTATTGTGCCGATTTGAGCGATACAGAACTCTATAAGCATTTGACCGACAAAAATCTCGCAGTAACAGGCTCAGACGGTAAAGTCTACGGCATACCGTATGTGGTGGAAGGCTATGGAATTATCTATAACGATGCAATTTGCAAAAAGTATTTTGACTTAGAGAAAAAGGATACTAATTTCAAATCCATGGAAGATATTAACTCGTTCCAAAAACTGAAGGCGTTGGTTGAGGATATGCAAAAGCATAAGGATGAACTTGGTATAAAAGGTGTATTTGCTTCTACCTCGCTGAAGTCCGGAGAGGATTGGCGCTGGCAAACACATCTTGCCGATGTTCCTATCTACTATGAGTTTAAGAAAAATAATATTGACCTTACCTCCGATGATACAAAGGAGATAAAATTTGAGTATGCAAAGAATTTCAAAAACATCTTTGACCTCTATATAAATAATTCTGTAATTCAGCCGACACAGGTGGGCACTAAGACAGTTACCGACTCAATGTCAGAGTTTGCTCTCGAGCAGTGTGCTATGGTGCAAAACGGAAATTGGGCTTGGAGTCAAATAAAAAATGTGTCCGGAAATAAGGTAACAGAGGATAATATAAAATTCTTGCCGATTTATACAGGTATTAACGGAGAAGAAAAGCAAGGACTCTGCATAGGTACAGAAAATTATTACGCCGTCAATTCAAAGGCTACCGACGAACAGCAAAAGGCAGCCGAGGACTTTATTTATTGGCTCTATTCCTCAGATAAGGGCAAGTCGTATGTAACAAACAAATTAGGCTTTATTGCTCCGTTTGACACCTTTACTGATGACGAAGCGCCTACCGACCCACTTGCAAAAGAAGTATCATCTTGGATGAAAAAAGACGGCATAACTTCTATTCCGTGGTATTTTACCGTCTTTCCGTCACAGAATTTTAAGGACAATTTTGGTGCATCGTTGCTGAAGTATTCCCAGGGTAATAAAACTTGGGAGCAGGTTAAGTCGGATATGGTGTCGGATTGGAAAAAAGAGAGCGCTGCAACGGAATAAAACCGCATTATAGACACAAAATAGTATTGCCTCGCTCAGCGGGGCAATACGACTCTCAGGTGTTTTTATGAAAAATATATTAAAAAAATATTTTCCGTTGTTTCTTATGCCCACGTTGATTGCATTTATTTTTGCATTTGTTGTACCGTTTGTAATGGGTATCGGACTTTCGTTTACTAAATTTACCACCGTGACAAACGCTGTGTTTGTGGGACTGAAAAATTATAAGCAGATTTTTTCGGGCGACAGCGACTTTTTGTATTCATTGGGCTTTACCGCTGTTTTTGCATTGGTGTCCATTATTACTGTCAATGTGTTCGCTTTTGCACTTGCTTTGCTTTTGACCAGAGGGCTCAGAGGAACAAATTTTTTTCGCTCTGTGTTCTTTATGCCTAATCTGATAGGCGGTATTGTTTTAGGCTATATTTGGAATTTGTTGATTAACGGTCTACTGGCGTCCTCGGGTGTTGATATTACATTTAGCGCTAAGTATGGCTTTTGGGGGCTGGTTGCACTGACTAATTGGCAGTTGATTGGATATATGATGGTTATTTATGTTGCCGGCCTCCAAAATGTGCCTCGTGACCTAATAGAAGCGGCAAAGATAGACGGAGCTTCACCCGCAAAAATTTTGTTTTCCGTAAAGATTCCTATGGTTATGCCCTCCGTAACAATATGTTCTTTTTTGACTTTGACAAATTCGTTCAAGATGTTCGACCAAAACCTTGCGTTGACCGCCGGAGCACCGGAAAAAAAGACGGCTATGCTAGCTCTTGATATTTATAACACATTCTATGGCAGAGTAGGATGGCAGGGAGTCGGACAGGCAAAGGCTGTAGTTTTCTTTATTATAGTTGCACTGCTTGCATTTATTCAGCTTAGAGCTACAGGCAGCAAAGAGGTGACACGTTGATGAAAAAAAGAAAAAATATTTTTTTGTATATAGTTCTGTCCGCACTTGCTCTTTTGTTTTTGGTGCCCATTATTCTTGTTGTGATAAATTCGTTTAAGTCACGGCTCTATATATCCTCATCACCGTTTTTTTTGCCGAACAGTGAGACTTTTGTGGGGCTTGAAAATTATATAAACGGTATTGCATCCTCCGGCTTTTTCAGTGCTGTGTTGCGTTCCTTTTTTATCACTGTTGTTTCTGTTGCACTGATTATTCTGTTTACTTCTATGACTGCGTGGTATCTTGTGAGAGTGAACTCACGAATGTCAAAGTTTTTGTACTACTTGTTTGTTTTCAGTATGATTGTGCCGTTCCAGATGGTTATGTACACTATGACATTTGTGGTCAACAAAGTCAGCCTTAACAATGTTTTGGGCATAAATCTTGTTTATTTAGGCTTTGGTGCAGGATTATCTGTGTTTATGCTGTCGGGATTTATAAAGGGTATTCCGTTAGAGATAGAGGAGGCCGCTATGATAGATGGCTGTAATCCCATTCAGTCATTTTTCTTAGTCGTTATGCCGATATTAAAGCCGACCGCCATTACAGTAGCTATACTAAATACTATGTGGATATGGAATGATTATCTGCTGCCGTATCTTGTTCTCGGTACGGACAACAAAACCTTGCCTGTCGCCATTCAGCTTGCTATGCAGGGCGCATACGGCTCTACCGATTACGGCGGATTTATGGCTATGCTTGTGTTGGCTATTGTGCCTATTATTATCTTTTATGTTTTTTGCCAAAAATATATTATCCGAGGCGTTGTTGCAGGCGCAGTTAAGGGATAAACGAAAGGAACGCTTATGGCTTCTATTACTATCAAGAATTTGAAAAAAACCTATGAGGACGGAATAGAGGTGATACACGGCATAAATTTGGAGATTAAGGATAAAGAGTTCGTTATTTTTGTCGGTCCGTCAGGCTGTGGAAAGTCCACTACGCTGCGTATGATAGCAGGCCTTGAAGACATTACCTCCGGCGAGTTGATGATAGGTGACAAAATAGTAAACGATGTTCCGTCGAAAGACAGAGACATTGCCATGGTTTTCCAAAGTTATGCTCTATATCCCCATATGACCGTGTACAAAAATATGGCTTTTGCACTAAAACTTGCAAAAGAAAAAAAGGATGTAATCGACCAAAAAGTTCGCAAAGCAGCCAAAATGCTCGAAATAGAAGATTATCTTGACAGAAAGCCAAAGGCTCTGTCCGGCGGTCAGCGTCAGCGTGTCGCTCTCGGCAGGGCAATGGTGCGCAATCCTGCAGTCTTTCTTTTGGATGAGCCGCTGTCTAATTTGGATGCAAAGCTGCGTACAGATATGAGAGCACGCATATCTATGCTCCACAAGGAGCTTCAAACAACATTTGTGTATGTTACTCACGATCAGACAGAGGCCATGACTATGGCAGACAGAATTGTGGTTATGAAGGATGGATATATACTTCAGGTGGATACACCATCAAATCTCTATGATCACCCGTGCAATATGTTTGTGGCAGGTTTTATCGGCACGCCGGGTATGAATTTTGTAAAAGCAAAAATTATTGAGGCAGAAAAAAGATATTTTGCAGTCATAGATGAATATAAATTTCCACTGCCCGAAAATGCCCACAAAAATAATAATTTGGCACAATATGTCAACAAGGAGATAATTCTTGGTATCAGAGCCGAAAATCTCCATATGAACAAAAAGTATGCTATGGACGGCAATAAAAATGCAATAAGTCTAAAGGTGGATTTGGCAGAAATGCTTGGCGCAGAAATATACCTACACGGCAAAATAGGTTCTGCCGATGCTGTTGCTAAGGTACGGTCGGAATATAAGGTAAACAGCGGCGATACCGTTACTCTCTATATGGACATGAAAAAGGTGCATCTGTTTGATGCCGAAACAGAAGAAATTATTTTTGATTGACGGTGTTTACTATGTTTGATATTCGAGTCTCCGGTGTGTTACTGCCCGTTTTTTCCTTACCCGGTGAATATGGAATCGGTACTTTTGGCAAAAGTGCTTATGATTTTGTTGATTTCCTTAGAGAAAGCGGACAGAGATATTGGCAGATTTTACCCCTGTGTCCCACCGGATATGGAAATTCTCCTTATCAGAGTATTTGTTCCTTTGCCGGCAATCCGTTTTTCTTAGATTCCATTCTTTTATGTCGTGACGGCTTTTTATCTCCACGATTTGCGGAGGAACGAATTAAAAACAGCGGCAGAGTGAATTATGACTATTTAGAAAAGAGCCAAAGAGCATTTTGCGAAGATATATATAATTGCTCGCTGAACAATTTGCCCGATGATTATGAGTTGTTCTGCAGTAAAAACGCCTTTTGGCTTGATGATTATTGCCTTTTTTTCGCCTTAAGAGAATACTTCGGCGGCAACCCCTTTTATGAGTGGTACACAGGGCTGAAAATGCACCAACCCGACGCCCTTTCTCTTTTCTCTGAACGGTTGGAAAAAGAAATAAATACCCAAAAAATTATACAATATCATTTTTATTCTCAGTGGAGCAGGCTGAAAAAGTATGCGAATGACAACGGTGTTTTTATCATCGGTGATGTTCCCATATATGTTTCTGCCGACAGCTCGGACATTTGGGCACACAGTGACGAATTTGATCTTTTGCCTAACAGAGTGCCCCGTGAGATTGCAGGTTGTCCCCCTGACTATTTTTCACTGGACGGACAATTGTGGGGTAATCCTGTTTATGATTGGAATACTCAGCGTGACAACAATTATAAATGGTGGAAAAGTCGCTTTGCTCACAATTTCAGCTTGTATGACGGAGTACGAATAGACCATTTTCGTGGCTTTGAGTCCTACTATTGCATAAAGTACGGAAGCAAGAATGCAAAGCACGGCGTATGGCGAAAAGGTCCCGGAAAAATCTTTTTTGATGAGATAAAAAAAGATTTCCCCACTGACAGAATAATAGCGGAAAATCTCGGTTTTCTTACTCCGGCTGTAGATGATTTGTTGGAATATTGCGGCTTCCCGGGTATGAAGGTACTCCAATTTGCATTTGATTCCGGCGAAGATAACTTGCTTTATAATCCACGCAGTTATCCTAAAAACTCTGTAGTATATACAGGTACTCACGACAATGATACTATTATCGGCTGGGCAGACCATGCACCAAAAGAGGATGTCGCACTTGCTATGAATACTCTCGATGCCGAAGACAATGACGCCTTAGCCGAAAATATGATGATGTCCGCTATGAATTCGGAGTCCGATACCTGTATCCTAACTATGCAGGATTTGCTGCATTTGGGGAGTGATGCTCGCATTAACACGCCGTCTACTGTGGGCAATAATTGGCAGTGGAGACTGAAAAGTAATCAAATAAATTCGTCCTTGTCTCATCATTTGCTTGATATGACAAGGCTCAGCGGAAGGGCGATATTATGACTGATATAAAAGATTTGATGACCGATTATGCTTCTGCTATGTATAACAAGTCTGTTGATTCTCTTAATTCTTGTGAACTCAATTATGTTGTATCAAAAGCAGTTATGACTGTTATAAGTGACGGATGGCGTCGTTCGAGAAATCAGCATCTCGGCGGCAGGCGTGCCTGCTATTTTTCGGCCGAGTTTTTAGTAGGCAGAGCATTGTATAACAATCTGATGTGCACCGGCTTGACCGATACCGTTACCGATGATTTAAAAATTTTGGGCAATGAGATAAAAAACACCGAATCTGTTACGGATGAACTCCTCGGCAACGGCGGACTCGGCAGACTTGCTGCTTGCTTTCTTGACAGCGGTGCCACTTTAGGCTTTAACCTCGACGGCTATGGTATTCGCTACAGGTGCGGTCTTTTCACCCAAAAAATTATAGACGGGGAGCAAAAGGAAGTTGCTGTTGATTGGACAGAGCAGGGTGACCCCTGGTCAGTAAGGTGTGATACCGACAGCCGAAATGTCAGCTTTTCTTGGGGTGATGTTGTTGCCGTGCCGTACGATATGCCGATAATCGGTTACGGCGGCAAGCATGTTTCTACCCTGAGACTGTGGCAAAGCGAGCCTACAGAACCTGTGGATTTTGAATTGTTCAACGAACAGCACTACGATACTGCTCTGTGCGATAAGAACAGAGCAGAGAATATATGCAGATTTTTGTATCCGAATGACAGCACGGACGACGGCAAAAGACTTAGACTCCGTCAGCAGTATTTCTTTTCGTCTGCTTCATTGCAGGATATTATTGCAAAATATGAAATATATCACGGCAATGATTTTCACAGCTTTGCAAAATATATTACTGTTCAGCTTAATGATACTCACCCTGTTATATCTATTCCCGAGCTTATTAGATTGTTGTTAAAAAAGGGTATGTCCTTTGACATCGCCTTAAATATTGCTAAGGATGTATTTAATTATACAAATCACACGGTTATGCAGGAGGCACTCGAAAAATGGGATATGTCGCTGATAAAAGACGAATTACCCGAAATTGCCGATATTATCACCGGAATATTCGAGCGCCAAAAGAGAGATCCGCTTTTTGCTGCTTATCCCAATATCGCTATTGTTCAAAACGGTACAGTGCATATGGCGTACCTCGCTTGTTTTGTGTGCAAGTATATAAACGGAGTTGCTAAGCTCCATACAGAAATACTAAAAAAGGAAACCCTTGCCGATTGGTATTCGGTTTATCCCGAAAAGTTTCAAAACAAAACCAACGGAATAACCCAGCGCAGATTTTTGAGATTATGCAATCCGAGCTTGTCAGCTCTTATTACCGACCTTTTGGGAACTGATGAGTGGATAATGGATTTGTCCTTGTTAGATAATCTTAAAAAACTTGCAGATGACAAATCTGTTCTCGATAGATTTATGACTGTTAAAGCAGAAAATAAAAGTGCTTTAGCCGATTATGTCCTC
>URJF01000067.1 GCA_900548085.1 uncultured Oscillospiraceae bacterium
TGCAAAAAATGTAAGCACAGCGAATTTTTCTTGCACGGCGAGTACGGCTCAGGCTTTGATTTGCCTAAGAAAAATTGTCCTGTTTGTGGTGAGCCGATGAAACGAGACGGCCACGAAATTCCATTCGAGACGTTCCTGGGATTTGACGGTGACAAGGAGCCTGATATTGACCTTAATTTTGCAGGCGAGTATCAGTCACGCTCCCACAGATTTACCGAGGAATTGTTCGGCAAGGAATATGTCTTTAAGGCAGGTACCATGGCGACAGTTGCCGATAAGACGGCGTATGGCTATGTTCGCAAATATTTGGACGAGCGTGGACTGTCGGCGGTTACACCTAAGGCGGAGATTGACCGACTGACAGTGGGTTGTACCGGTATCAAGCGTACTACCGGTCAGCATCCCGGCGGTATGGTTGTTGTTCCGTCAAAATATACAGTAGAGGATTTTACTCCTATTCAGTACCCTTCTAACGATGAAAAGAAGGGTACATACACCACCCACTTTGACTTCAAAAATTCACTTCACGATACCTTGCTTAAGCTTGACGAGTTGGGACACGATAATCCCACCTTGTATAAATATCTTGAGGATTCTACAGGCATTCCTGTTATGGATGTTGATTTGTGCGATCCTAAATTGTATGAGCTGATTACCTCTTGTGCGCCTCTCGGAGTTTCTCCCGAGGATATAGATAATCCCACCGGAACTTTGGCTATTCCCGAAATGGGTACACCGTTCGTAGTTGGTATGCTTATGGAGGCTAAGCCTAAGACTTTTGCCGACCTACTGCAGATTTCCGGTTTGTCACACGGTACTGATGTTTGGCTGGGTAATGCTCAGGAGCTGATTGATAACGGTACCTGCACGATTTCTAATGTTATCGGCTGTCGTGACGATATTATGACCTATCTTATTCATAAGACCGAAAAGTACGAGCGTGAGACCGGTAAGGAGTCGCCGCTGTCTAAAAAAGACTGCTTTAAGATTATGGAATATACCCGTAAGGGTAAAGCGCCTAAGGAGCTTCCGCCATATGAGGAGGCTATGAAAACCGTAGGCGTTGAGCAGTGGTATATTGACTCTTGTTATAAGATTAAGTATATGTTCCCTAAGGCCCACGCTGCCGCTTATGTTATTGCGGCACTTCGTATTGCTTGGTACAAGATATACTATCCGGTTGAGTTTTACAGTGCATTCTTTACCGTTCGTGGCGGCGCTATAGACGCTGTCGCCGCAGTTCAGGGTAAAGAAGCGGTAAAGCAGAAGATGAAAGAAATTAAACTAAAGGGCAACGAAGCTACAGCTAAAGAGGAGTCACAGTATGTTGTGCTCCAGATTGTTATCGAAATGCTTGCTCGTGGATATGAGTTCTTGCCTGTGGATTTGTACAAATCCGATTGGCGAATTTATAAAATAGAAGACGGAAAAATCAGACTTCCGTTCTCAGCTATAGACGGCATTGGAGAAAATGCGGCCCAGTCCATAGCCGCCGCAGCGGAGCGTAATCCTGACGGCTTTATCGCATCTGACGATTTGGCTAATGAGCCGGGTGTAGGTAAGTCGGTAGTTGATGCGCTGCGTAATGCAGGCGCTCTCGGTGATTTGCCTGAGTCAAAGCAAATATCCTTGTTTTAATATTTTGTAGTTGACAACGACACTTTATTGTGTTAGCATATTAGCACGCTAAAGCGAATTTACTGAAAGGGCAGGCTTTTGCCTGATTTTGACGAATGAAAAGATATTCTAATATTACTCCCGAAGGTTCTCGTGATTTTTTGTTTGAGGAGTGCGATGACCGCCGCAAGGTAGAACGAATTCTCGCCGATTTGTTTAAGGAGAACAACTACAGAAAAGTTATTACTCCTGCCATCGAATTCTTTGATGTATTCAAGAGTGATGACACCGGCATTGAAAGCGAAGTTATGTACAAGATGTCTGACTCAAAGGGCAGGACTACTGTACTCAGACCAGACAATACCATGCCTATTGCCCGTATGGTTGCCACTCGTCTGAAGAGTGAGGATTTTCCTGTCAGACTGTATTATAATCAGCCCGTGTTCGTTAGGTCAAAGGACCTTAACGGCAGACCTAACGAGATTGCGCAGAGCGGTGTCGAGTTCATCGGCGACGGCTCTATGGAGGCTGATATTGAGGTTATCTCAATGGCTGTTGAGAGCCTAAAGAGATGTGACTTTAATTCCTTTAAGATTGAGATAGGCAACGCCGCTTTTTTTAATTGTATTCTCGACCGTATGGATATTTCGGACACTCAAAGAGCAGATATATATAACTATATAGAGGGTAAGAATTATGCCGCTCTTGGCGATTTGCTTGACCTTATCGGTACTACTCCGGAGACTAAGATACTCAAGATATTGCCTCGTCTGTTCGGTGACGAAAGCGTTATTGATGAGGCAAAATCACTTTATGATTGCAAAGACGCTGTAGAGGCTCTTGATTATCTAAAGAGTGTGTATCGTGCACTTTGTGACGCAGGACTGAAAGAACATATTATGCTTGATTTAGGTCTTGTGAACCGCTCAAATTATTATACCGGCGTTATATTCCACGGCTACGCTGAGGGATCGGGACTGACTGTTTTGGCAGGCGGTCGATATGATAAGCTGTTGGGCGAGTTCGGTATGCCTAATCCGGCTATCGGATTTGCAGTAGAGGTTACGGCTCTTTGTGAGGCTATGAGAGAGACAATCAATGTTGAGCGTCCTCTGCGTATCGCTCTTACTAAGGGCAGATTGGAAAAAAGCTCGGTTAAGCTGTTCAAGACGATAGGCCTCGACACAACAGAGCTGGAAAACAAAGGCAGAAGATTGATTTTGCCTGTAGACAAATATGAAGCTGTACTGTCAAAGGCTCCCGATGTTATCACTTATGTTGAACACGGCGTATGTGATATCGGCATTGTGGGAAAGGATACTATAGTAGAGCACGGCTCCTCTTTCTATGAGGTGATGGACCTTAATATAGGAAAATGCAGATTTGCCCTTGCCTGTCCTAAGGGCACGGATTTCTTCTCCGGCTATAAGCGTAAGACAGTCGCATCAAAATATCCAAAGGTAGCAAAAGAATTTTTTGAGTCAAAGGGTATGGATGTGTCCGTCATAAAGATAGAGGGAAGTGTGGAGCTTGCACCGCTGCTCGGACTTGCAGACGGTATAGTAGATATAGTGGAAACCGGCTCAACACTGAAAGAGAACGGCCTCGAGGTAGTGGAGGAAATATTCCCGATTTCTGCCAGAGTAATAGTTAATATGGCTTCCATGAAGCTTCGCAAGGATGAGATAGAGAGCTTTCTTAAGGATTTAGAACTTGCATCACAGGTGTGATTTAGGAGGATAAATATGAAAATAACAAAAGCAAACGGCAAAGCCGAATATGCTCTTATAGAAAATTTGAAAAAGCGCAGCGGCGAGACAGATGCAAAAATTGTAGACATAGTAACAACTATCATTAACGGTGTAAAAGAAAACGGCGACGAGGCTGTTCGTGAGTACACTGTACGCTTCGACGGCGGATTGCCGAAAAAGTTTTTGATAGAAAAGGATGAGCTGCAATCCTATCTCGACGTTGTTGACGAGGATTTTCTGAACGCAATAAAAAGGGCAAAGGACAATATTTACGACTTTCACCTCCGTCAGACTCAGCAGTCTTGGATGACCACTAAGGACAGCGGAGTTATTATGGGTCAGCGTATCAGAGGTCTTGCGAGAGTAGGTATCTATGTTCCCGGCGGAACAGCGGCTTATCCGTCATCTGTGCTTATGAACGCTATCCCTGCTAAGATTGCGGGAGTAAAAGAGATTGTTATGGTTACCCCTCCCGGAAAGGACGGAAACCCTAATCCTAATATTATGGCTGCCGCAGCAGTGGCAGGAGTAGACAAGGTTTATCTTGTGGGCGGTGCACAGGCTGTTGCTGCTCTCGCTTACGGTACCGAAAAGATACCAAAAGTAGACAAGATTGTTGGTCCCGGTAATATTTTTGTTGCCACAGCCAAAAAGTTGCTCTATGGTATTGTTGATATCGATATGGTGGCAGGCCCGTCCGAAATTCTTATAGTAGCGGACAAGATTGCCGACCCGTCATTCCTTGCCGCAGACCTTATGTCTCAGGCAGAGCACGACAAAATGGCATCTGCTATTCTGTTGACTACCTCTATGGAGCTTGCTAAAGCTACTGTTCGTGAGATAGATAAGCAGATTAAGTATCTTGAGAGGCAGACTATTATCGAAGAATCTCTCGATAATTACGGCGAGATTATTGTGTGCGAGGATTTGGAGCAGGCTATCGAGTTTGCTAACGAATTGGCACCGGAGCACCTTGAGCTTTGCATCACCGACCCCCTCAAGTATATAGGCAAGGTGGACAACGCCGGCTCTGTATTTTTGGGAAATTGGTCTCCGGAGCCGTTGGGCGATTATTATGCAGGACCAAACCATGTTCTGCCTACCTCCGGCACAGCAAGATTTTTCAGTCCGCTGTCTGTTGACAGCTTTGTTAAAAAGTCCTCTTTCATTTACTACACTCCGCAGGAACTGCGTAAGGCTAAGGATGATATCATCAAGCTTGCGGACACAGAGGGACTTACCGCTCACGCTAATTCCATAAAAGTAAGATTTGAATAAGGAGCAGCTTATGAGGACAGCTCAAGTAGAAAGAAATACTAAGGAAACAAAAATAAAAATCAAACTGAACCTTGACGGCGGTGAGGTTAATGCGAAAACCGGCATAGGCTTTTTTGACCATATGCTGACCGCTTTTGGTGTTCACGGTGGCTTCGGACTCGATGTAAGTGTAGACGGTGACTTAGAGGTTGACACCCATCATACAGCCGAAGATACAGGTATCGCATTGGGAAAAGCCTTTAAGAAGGCTCTGGGCAATATGAGCGGCATTGAGCGTTACGGTACCTTTTTCATTCCAATGGATGAGAGCCTTGCCCGTGCTTCACTGGATATATCCAACAGACCGTTTTTGGTATTTGATGCAGATTTTGAGCAGGAGCGTTGCGGCGATTTTGAGACCTGCGTTACCGAGGAGTTTTGGCGTGCTTTTGCTATGAATTCAGGCATCACTCTCCATATTTCCGTGCTGTATGGTACTAATGCGCACCACGAGATTGAGGCAATATTTAAGGCTGTTGCTCATGCTCTCAAGATTGCGGTAAAAAAGAATGACGACGGCTCTGTCCTGTCTACAAAAGGAGTTCTGTAAATGATTATTTTTCCTGCCATAGATATTATTGACGGAAAGCCTGTAAGATTGTTTAAGGGCGATTTTGCCACAGCAGAGCAGGTTGCCGACGATGCGTTGGCTACTGCCAAAGGCTTTGTTAAAGCCGGAGCAGAATGGGTGCATATGGTTGACCTTGACGGCTCACTGAAGAAAAAGCCGGTCAATGCGGACACATTTGTTTCCGTAGCTACCGAAACACCGCTTAAGGTTGAGGTCGGCGGCGGAATACGCACAATGAACGATATAGATTTTTATGCTCAAAAGGGGATAAGCAGAGTTATTCTCGGCTCTGTTGCACTGAAAAATCCCGACCTTGTGGCAGAGGCGTGCAAGGAGTTCGGCTCGCTTGTGGCAGTAGGTATTGATGCAAAGAACGGCTACGCCGCTACAGAGGGCTGGACAGAAAGTTCGGATATATACTTTGTTGACCTCGCTCGTCGTATGGAGGATATGGGAGTGCGTACCATTATCTACACCGACATAGGCAGAGACGGTACTCTCACCGGACCCAATGTGAGTCAGCTGACAGAGCTTAACGACGCTGTAACTTGTGATATTATTGCCTCCGGCGGAGTTACAAATATAGATGATATAAAAGAACTGAAAAATAATAACTTATACGGTGCAATTTGCGGCAAGTCGATATACAAGGGTACTCTTGACCTTGCCGATGCTATTGAGGTATGCAATGATTGATGTAGAAAAGTATTTCAAAAAAGACGATCTTATCCCTGCCATTGTTCAGGAGGCCTCCACAGGCCAGGTGCTTATGCTCGCTTATATGAACAGAGAGTCTATGCAAAAAACTTTGGAGACAGGCTACACTTGGTTTTGGTCTCGCTCGAGACAGGAGTTATGGAATAAAGGGGCTACCTCCGGTCATCTTCAGAGAGTGCTGGACATAAAAGGAGACTGCGACGACGATACACTGCTCCTGCAGGTAGAGCAGACAGGCGCCGCTTGTCACACAGGTTCTCATTCCTGCTTTTTTAACAACATAGAATTTAACAAAAAAGACTGAGGTTATATTATGGATTATATTCGAAATGATTACCAAACTATTTTGGACAGAAAAGATGCAAAAGAAGAAGGCTCATATACCTGCTACCTTTTTGAGCAAGGAATAGATAAGATATTAAAAAAGGTGGGCGAGGAGTCCACAGAGATGGTTATTGCCGCAAAAAACGGCGTTAAGGAAGAAACCGTAGGCGAAATTTGTGACCTTATTTATCACACTCTCGTTATGATGGTGGATCAGGATATAACTATCGAGGATGTTGAGGTTGTACTCAAAAAGCGTGCCGAAAAGGCAGGCAATCTAAAGAAATTTCATAAGGTAGATAAAAATTCCTAATGTCACATAAAAAATGGATTGTCCGTGACGCCGACAAAAACAAGGCGTCCGAAATAAGTGAAAAATTCAATATAGACCCGTTTGTTGCCTATCTTATGGTATCCAGAGGTATTGTCAGCGATGTGGAAGTGTCGATGTTTTTGTCCGATAACTGCTTTCTGACCTCACCTCTGGATTTTGCCGATATGGATGAGGCAGTTTTTGCTGTAGGTGAGGCTATAGATGTGGGGGACAAAATTTGTATTTATGGCGACTACGACTGCGACGGTGTAACCTCCACGGCATTGCTCTTTGACTTTTTACGCAACGAAGGGGCAGATGTTATGTACTACATTCCGTCTCGCTTGGACGAAGGATACGGACTTAATAATGATGCTGTAGATAAGCTTTGTGCCCAGGGTGTAAATCTCATTGTTACCGTGGACAACGGAATTACCGCCTTTGACGAGGCAGAGCATATTTATGAGTTGGGTATGCGGCTTGTGGTTACAGACCACCACCGTCTTTCAGGAGACAGATTACCCCGTGCCGAAGCCGTGGTGAATCCTCATCGCAGTGACAATAATCTTAAGTTTGCAGATTACTGCGGTGTTGGGGTTGCATTTAAGTTAGCTTGTGCTATGTATGACGGAGACACTGATGATTTGAGACAGCGTTATCTTGACCTTGTTGCAATCGGTACTGTAGCCGATATGGTACCGCTGAAAGATGAAAACAGAAATTTTGTCCGTCTCGGTTTGGAACAAATTAACAAAAATCCACGCCCTGCAATTAGGTCATTTATGATGCGCAACGGCGAAAAGCAGTATACCTCCACAGACATAACATTTCAGCTGTGCCCAAAAATTAACGCAGTAGGCAGAATGGATGATGCAAAAGACGCTGTAGAATTTTTGCTCAGCGACTCTGTAGACGGTGCAGAAGTCCTGTATTCGCGATTGATAGAAGAAAACACAAAGCGTCAGGAGGAAGAACAGCGTGTCATTGATGAGATTAGGGAGATTATTGCTAAGAATCCTAAACTCGTTTCCGACCGTGTTATCGTCTTGGCAGGAAAGAATTTTCATACCGGAATTATCGGAATAGTTGCCGCTAAAGTTCTTGGTATCTACGGCAAGCCCGCCTTTGTTATTTCTGTATCCGATGACGGTACAGCCCATGGCTCTGCACGCAGCATAGAAGGCTTTGATATTTTTGATGCGGTTTCTGCCTGTGCGGAGAATCTTATTCAGTTTGGCGGTCATCCGATGGCTGCAGGTGTTACACTATATACCGAT
>URJF01000068.1 GCA_900548085.1 uncultured Oscillospiraceae bacterium
TCAAATCAGCATGTTGGCAATTTCCCCGGAGTTACTGTGGACAGAAAGGATGGAATCATAAAAGGATATAAGGACACCCTCATAACCGATTTGCCCGGTATATATTCGCTTGTTCCTTTTAGCAGCGAAGAAAAAGTAACTTCAGATTTTTTGTTGTATGAATCTGCGGATTGCATTATAAATATTGTTGACGCTACTAATTTGGAAAGAAATTTGTTCCTTACTCTCCAGCTTAAGAATATTGATATACCAATGGTTGTTGCTGTCAATATGATTGACGAAATGAAGAAGAAGAAAATAAGTATTGATTTTAACTTGCTTTCTGCTTATCTGGGATGTCCTGTAGTGCCTATTTCTGCTTCAAAAGGGACTGGTGTCAAAGAGTTAACAAAAGTTGCATATAATGCCGCTTGTGAAGGAATATACAGCAAAATAAAGACTGAATATTCAGAAGAATCAGTTGAATATATGATTGATAAAAGGCTAAACACTTTATACAGTTATTTCTCCACTTATCCCGTACCTGTTCTTGCAGCCGAAACTGCCGCATCTATGAATAGGTATGATAAATATTATAATCTAATGAATGACGGATTAAAAAATGAATTTGGTATGTCGGTAGGAGCTTCCGTATCCTACTTACGCTATAAGACTGTTTTTTATATAACTGAAAAAGCAGTAGAAAAAAGCAAAATAGCAGGGAATGGAATAAGCGGTATAGCTGATAGAGTCCTGTGCAATAAATATACAGCCATACCCATATTCTTCGGCGTCTTGTTGCTCGTGTTTTACATTTCTTTTGGTATCGTCGGTAAAACTTTAACTGATGTTTTTGAGTCGATTTTGAACAGTGGTATTTCGTCAGTGGAATCGATTTTACATAGTTTGAATGTTAATAATGCAGTTATTTCATTTGTGTCAGATGGGATTCTGCATGGCATATCGAGTGTTATTGTTTTTTTACCGATGATAACCGTTTTATTCTTTCTGCTATCGATGATTGAGGACAGCGGATACATGGCACGAATCACATTTATCTGTGACAAACCGATGCAAAAGTTAGGTTTAAGCGGTAAGAGCGTTGTTTCGCTGTTATTAGGTTATGGGTGTACAGTGCCGGCTATAATGTCGTCGAGGACACTTGCAGATAAAGTTAGCAGAAAAAAGACAATATTTCTTTTGCCGTTCATCTCTTGTTCAGCAAAATTGCCTGTATATTTGTATATTTGTAATGAGATTTTTGAGACAAACTATCTTTTCATAATTATAGCATTATATGCTTTTGGAGCTTTTATAGGTGTTTTGGGTGCATATTTATTAAAGAGTGACGACTCCCAATCTGCATTCATTATTGAATTGCCAAAGTACAGAATGCCTACAATAAAGAATACTTTACGTTTAGTCTATGAAAAGGCAAAGGACTTCATCAGCAGAGCTTTTACGATTATATTTATTGCTAATGTTGTGATTTGGTTTTTGAGCAATTTCTCATTCAATCTGCAAATGGTTTCAGATAATAACAAGAGTATTTTAGAGACCTTGTCAATAGTTCTTGTACCTGTGTTCAAACCTATCGGCTTAGGGGATTGGCACATTATCACAGCACTTCTCTGCGGATTCGCTGCTAAGGAGAGCATCGTGTCAACACTTACAGTAACAAACCCCTTAGGCTTATCATCGCTGTTAAGTAAGTCGGGAGCTGTGTCGATGCTTGTTTTTACATTGCTGTACACACCTTGTGTTGCTGCCATATCAACAATAAAAAGAGAACTCGGCGCAAAATATTGTATTATTATAGCATTGTTACAACTCGGCATAGCTTGGACATTTTCATTTATCATATTAAATATCATAAGACTGATAATATAAAAAAATAAAACCGTCTTTAAAAGACGGTTTTTGTATTTCATAATTAAGCTCTTTCAACCTTACCTGAACGAAGGCATCTTGTGCAAACGTAAACTCTCTTAGGTGAGCCGTTAACGATAGCCTTTACCTTTTTGATGTTTGGTTTCCAGGTTCTGTTTGATCTTCTGTGTGAGTGAGATACCTTGATACCGAAGGACATTTCTTTTCCACAGTATTCACATTTAGCCATTTGCGAACACCTCCTTAATATTTTAGAACGCATATATATTAACAGATAGCAAACCAAAAAGCAAGAGTTTTTTTAATTATTTTAGAATAAAGGGTGAAATAATGTGCATTTTTTAGTTACTTCTTGATTTATTATACTATATTTAGTATAATAGATAGGTAATTTGAATAATAAATTGGAGGATATGAATATGCCTGCAGATAAAAAATCAGCAGATAAGCACGCAGCACTTGAGTCCGCACTTAAGCAAATTGAAAAGCAGTATGGACAGGGCGCAATTATGCGTTTAGGTGAAAACAGCAAATTAAAGGTAGATGCTATTTCTACAGGTTCGCTTACTTTGGATCTGGCTACAGGAATAGGCGGATTGCCAAAGGGAAGAATTATAGAGATTTACGGTCCTGAATCATCAGGTAAAACAACCCTCGCACTTCACTGTGTTGCAGAAGCACAGAAGCAGGGTGGAGAAGCAGCATTTATTGATGCTGAGCACGCACTTGATCCGTCATACGCCGCAAATTTAGGCGTTGATGTTGATTCGCTTCTTGTAGCACAGCCTGATAACGGTGAGCAAGCACTTGAAATTACAGAACAGCTTGTTCGCTCCGGTGCTATTGATATTATTGTAGTCGACTCTGTCGCGGCGCTGGTTCCCAAGGCAGAGCTGGAGGGCGACATGGGCGACTCTCATGTAGGATTGCACGCAAGATTGATGTCACAGGCTTTGCGTAAGCTCGCCGGTGCAATTAACAAATCTAACTGTATTATTATCTTTATTAACCAGCTGAGAGAAAAGGTAGGAGTTATCTACGGCAATCCCGAGGTTACTACCGGCGGACGTGCTCTCAAATTCTATGCATCTATGCGTATTGATGTAAGAAGAATTGAACAAATAAAAGCACCAGGTAACGAGTTTGTCGGTTCAAGAACAAGAGCAAAAATTGTCAAGAACAAAGTAGCGCCTCCGTTTAAGAGTGCCGAATTTGACATTATGTACGGTACAGGTATCGACAAGGACGGCGAAATTGCCGATATGGCTGTTAATCTCGGTATAATTAAGAAGAGCGGCTCTTGGTTCTCATACGGAGACCAGAGATTTCAGGGCAGAGACAGACTTAAAGAGCTTATCAAGACAGATCATGCGTTTGCTGCAGAGGTTGAAGAAAAAATCAAAGCTGAAATGCATCGTAAAGATGAAGAAGACAAGGCTGAAAAAAAGGCAAAAGCCGCTGCTATTGCTACTGTTGAGACTAAAAATGTTACTCAAACAAGAGCAGCCGCAAGAGCAAAGCTCGACATTGCCATTGACGATGACGACGAATGATAATTTCGCATAACAGAGGACGAGGCAAAAAGGTTCACCTGCTCATTGACGGTGAGTATATGATTACTACCGATATAGATTTTTGGGCGGAAAAGTATATTAAAGACGGCTCAGAAATTACTGAAGAACAATGGAACGACCTTGTTAACGCAATAAATTATAAAAAAGCTATCGACAAGTGCTATGACCTTTTGTCTCGGCGTGATCACTCTACAAAAGAGCTTAGGGCCAAACTTTTGCGTACGATTGATGAAAAAAACGCTGAGCGTGCTATTGAGCGAATGACAGAGTTAGGCTATCTTGATGATGAAAAATATGCCGTAGCTTTACTGCACTATTTGACTGAAACAAAAAAGATGTCAAAATCCTTTGTGAAACAAGAGATGTACAAAAGAGGAGTACCCTCTGATATTATTTCTGATTTATTGTATGACTACGAATTCGATAACGAATCGGCAATTATTGATTTATTGCTAACTAAATACAGAAATAAATTACTGGCAGAAAACGGAAGGGAAAAGGTAATTGCAGCCCTAATGCGAAAAGGGTTTTCGTACTCTGATATTAAAGCTGCATTTTACAAATTAGAAAACGACGAGTTAGATGGATAAGAGTTATAAGGTAGGTATGATTTCTTTGGGCTGTCCAAAGAATCAAGTAGACGGCGAGGTATTGCTTGCTAAGCTGGCTGATGCCGGTTTCAAAATCGTTAATACAATAGAGGATTCCGATATTATGATAGTCAATACTTGCGGCTTTATTGAGGCTGCAAAGACAGAAGCTATCGAAACAATATTGGAGGTTGCCGAATACAAAAATGCCGGTATTATCTCTGCTATCGTAGTTACCGGATGTCTTGCAGAACGCTACAAGGATGATGTGCTTTCTGAATTGCCGGAGGTTGATGCTGTAGTCGGTATCGGAGCTAACAGCGATATAGTTAAGGTTTGTCAAAAGGCATTGTGCGGTATCAGCACCGCTAATTTTCCAAACAAATGTTATTTACCGCTTAATGAAAAAAGAATGTTGTCCACTCCACCGCACTGGGCTTATCTCAAGATTGCTGAAGGCTGTGATAACAGATGCGCGTTTTGTGCTATTCCCGGAATAAGAGGAAATTTTCGCTCAAGACCTATGGTCGAGGTAATTGACGAGGCTAAGGCACTTGCGGCAAAAGGCATAAAAGAAGTTATCTTGATAGCACAGGATACAACTAAATACGGCCAAGATATATACGGAGAGTATAAGCTGGCAGCGCTTCTAAAAGAGCTTGTAAAAATAGACGGTATAGAATGGATTAGATTATACTATTGTTATCCTCAGCGAATTACCGATGAGCTTATAGAAGTTATTAGGGATAACGAAAAGATATGCAGCTATATTGATGTTCCGTTGCAGCACAGTGATGCTACCGTTCTCAGAAATATGCGCAGAGTCGGCACAGGCGATGACTATAAGGCACTGATTGCTAAGATGCGAAAAGAAATCCCGGATTTAGCTCTAAGAACTACTCTTATGGTCGGATTCCCCGGAGAAACAGACGAGCAATTTGAAAATCTTTGTTCTTTTATTAAGGATGTAAAATTTGACAGAATTGGCTGTTTTGCATTTTCTCCCGAAGAAGATACCCCCGCATATGATATGGATAATCAGCTCGACGATGATGTAAAAAATCACCGTCAGGAAATTTTGATGGATTTGCAATATGGCATATCAGAATCCTTAAATAAAAGCAGAGTAGGGAAAACATATAAAGTCATTGTTGACAGCGTAAAAGACAATGTTTGCGTCGGTAGGTCATATATGGATTCACCCGAAATTGACACCGGAATTATTTTTTCATCAACACCCGATATAAAGATCGGCGACTTTGTTAATGTTAAAATTACTGATGTAAACGGATATGATTTAATAGGGGAGTTAGTAAAATGAATTTGCCTAACAAAATAACAGTTTTCAGATTTTGCTGCATACCTTTTTTATTGGCAGCATCACTTATTCAATTTAGATATCATTGGGTTGTTGCATTACTTATATACTTTGTTGCTTGCATGAGCGACAAGGCAGACGGCATAATCGCAAGAAAAAGGGGATTGGTTACCGATTTTGGAAAGCTGATGGATCCGCTTTCCGACAAGTCACTTGTTTTGGCTGCATTTTTGGTATTTGTAAATGTAGGATGGCATACCGAATTAGTAATAATGATAATGATGGCGAGAGAATTTTTGGTAGCCGGTATTCGTATGGCTGCTACCGCCGAAGGCGAAGTTATCCAAGCAAATAAGCTCGGCAAAGCCAAAACTTTCTGTCAGATGTCCACAACAGGTATGTGTTTCCTTTTGCTTGCAATTTTGTCAAAAGACAGCGACCCTATCATTGGCAAATTGCCACAATGGTTTGAAATTTATGTAACTGTTGCATTTTGGCTTGATGCAGCCATTACACTTATAAGCGGTCTCAAATATACAAAAGACGGCTGGTATTTGATTAGAACAAAATAACACTTGCTTTTTTCGAAAAATATAATATAATGTTAATAGATAATACAAATGCTTTGATTGGGAGAAGTATTTTAGTCAAGTTGTGTTTCAGAGAGCGGATGATGCTGAGATGTCCGTACACAAAACTAAAAGAAATGCACCCATGAGCAGCCCAAAGGAATTTAGTATTTTGGGACGGTCACCCCGTTAAAAGTTAAGGCTATATTAGTAGCCGGAGCATAAATCAGAGTGGAACCGCAGTTTTCATTGCCTCTGTCTAAAGACAGGGGCATTTTTTTATATGGAGTTGATATTTATTTATGTTTAAAGGAATCAAAGAGGATATTCAGAGCTTTATTGACCACGATCCCGCAGCACATAATCCATTAGAAATAGTTTTGCTGTATCCGGGTTTTAAGGCATTAAGAGCTCATAAAAGAGCGCAGTGGTTTTTGAATCACAATATGCCTTTTTTGGCGAGAGCAATCAGTCAAAAGAGCGCAAGAAAAACAGGAATAGAAATTCATCCGGGCGCAAAAATCGGACGCCGTGTATGTATTGACCATGGCACAGGTATAGTGATCGGCGAAACTGCTGAGGTAGGGGATGATGTTATGATTTATCAAGGTGTCACACTCGGCGGTACAGGAAAGGATGTCGGAAAAAGACACCCAACTATAGAAAGCGGTGTAATGATAGGTGCCGGAGCAAAAGTGCTTGGACCTATTACTATCGGTAAAAATGCTAAAGTTGCTGCAGGAGCTGTTGTAGTAAAGGATGTTGAACCTAATTGCACGGTGGTCGGTGTACCGGGTGAAGTCGTACGAATAGACGGCGAAAGAGTAGATGACTTAGACCAAATCAATATTCCCGATCCGCTAATGAATGCAATCAGAGAAAATGAAAGAAAGATAAGAGAATTAGAAGAAAAAATTAAACTTTTGGAGGAAAATAAATAATGAAGATTTTTAATACAATGACTCGTCAAAAAGAGGAATTTGTCCCTAATGATAAGAATGAGGTTAAAATTTATGCCTGCGGCCCTACTGTATATAACTATATTCATATAGGAAATGCAAGGCCGCTTTGTGTGTTTGATGTTCTCAGAAGATATCTTGAATACAGAGGATATAATGTAAAATTTGTCCAAAATTTCACCGACGTGGATGATAAAATTATTAAGCGTGCAAATGAAGAACATTCCACATTCGAAGAAATAAGCAAAAAATATATCGACGAATTTTGGACAGATGCCCACGGTTTGAATTTTAAGGACGCTACAGTACACCCAAAAGCTACAGAAAATATTGACGAAATTATAGATATCATTAAGACTTTAGTTGACAAAGGATATGCTTACGCTGTAGACGGAGATGTATATTACAGAACACTCAAGTTTGACGGCTACGGAAAACTTTCGCATCAGCCGATTGATGATTTGCAGTCAGGCGCAAGAATTGCAGTAGGTGAGAAGAAAGAAGATCCTCTTGACTTTGCACTTTGGAAGGCAGCTAAAGAAGGTGAGCCGTATTGGGATTCGCCTTGGGGCAAGGGTAGACCGGGATGGCACATTGAATGCTCTGCTATGAACAGAAAATATCTCGGCAATACTATTGATATTCACTGCGGTGGCCAAGATCTTATTTTCCCACACCACGAGAATGAAATAGCACAGAGTGAGGCAGCTAACGGATGTACTTTTGCAAAGTATTGGATGCACAACGGCTATATCAATGTTGACAATGTAAAAATGAGCAAATCGCTCGGAAACTTTAAGACTGTCAGAGAAATTGCAAATGTCTACGGCTATGAAGTAATCAGATACTTTCTTATTTCTTCTCACTATCGTTCACCGATAAACTACAGCTTGGACATAATAGAGCAGTGCAAAGCGGCTTTGGAGAGAAT
>URJF01000069.1 GCA_900548085.1 uncultured Oscillospiraceae bacterium
AAAATTACGACCTTTCTCTCCATAAATCCATCTCCTTTTACAAATTTTTATCTTTTCTATAATATCAAATTAACACTGCCATTACAAGAAATGTTACAGCATTGTAAACAAAAAATTAACCGTCCGAGAAATATGCACTCGGACGGACAATTATTATTTAAGCATTTTTTTCAAATACTGACCTGTGTATGACTTTTTAACCTTTGCAACTTCTTCGGGAGTTCCGGTTGCAACGACAGTTCCGCCGCCTTTTCCCCCCTCGGGACCTAAGTCGATGATATAGTCGGCAGTTTTGATTACATCCAAATTATGCTCGATAACAAGGACTGTATTGCCTTTGTCTACCAATGTGCCGAGGACATCAAGAAGCTGTGACACATCGGCGGTATGAAGTCCTGTTGTAGGTTCATCGAGAATATATATAGTCTTACCGGTAGAGCGCTTTGCAAGCTCTGTAGCGAGCTTAACACGCTGTGCCTCACCGCCGGACAATGTTGTGGCAGGCTGTCCCAATTTGACATAGCCTAAGCCTACCTGAGAAAGAGTGCGCAGCTTTCGCGCAATTTTTTCGTGGGTAGAGAAAAACTCTATCGCTTCGTCAACTGTCATTTCGAGAACATCATATATACTCTTACCCTTGAACTTTACATCCAGTGTTTCACGGTTATATCTTTGTCCGCCACACACCTCACACGGTACATAGACATCTGCCAAAAAGTGCATCTCAATCTTGACTATACCGTCCCCCTGGCACGCCTCGCATCTGCCGCCTTTAACATTAAATGAAAAGCGGTTTGCTTTAAATCCCTTCTTCTTTGCATCGGCAGTGGACGCATACAAATCTCGTATGTCATTAAACACGCCTGTATAGGTAGCCGGATTGGAACGAGGGGTTCTGCCAATAGGGGACTGGTCAATATCAATTACCTTATCGAGAGCTTCAACACCCTTGATTGACTCGAATTTGCCGGTATGTTTTTTTGCATGATTGAGCTTGTTTGCAAGGTGCTTGTAAACAATTTCATTTACTAAAGATGATTTACCGGAGCCGGAAACACCTGTAACTGCTACGAACTTTCCGAGAGGGATTTCTACATTTATTTTTTTGAGATTGTTTTCCTCTGCACCGATAATTATGAGCTTTTTGCCGTTGCCTTTTCTTCGTTTTGCGGGTACCGGAATGGAACGCTTTCCGCTGAGATACTGACCGGTAATACTGCGTTCACAAGCCATAACCTCCTCGGGAGTGCCTGCTGCAATGAGTTCACCGCCGTGGATGCCTGCACCGGGACCGATATCAACCAAAAAATCTGCGGCACGCATAGTATCCTCGTCATGTTCTACAACGATGAGAGTATTGCCCAAATCTCTTAAGTGGCGCAGAGTATCAAGCAGTTTTTCGTTATCTCGCTGGTGAAGTCCTATAGACGGCTCGTCGAGGATATACAGTACGCCCATAAGTGACGAACCTATTTGGGTAGCCAATCGGATACGCTGTGACTCACCGCCGGACAATGTGCCCGAATCTCTGGACAGCGAAAGATAGCCTAACCCTACAGAATTCAGGAATGACAGACGCTCTTTAATTTCTTTGATTACAAGATTTCCTATCATCTGCTCTTTTTCGGTAAGTTCCAGAGAATTTATAAAATCAATCTCATCGCTGATAGACAATGTACAGAACTCATATATATTCTTTCCGCCTACAGTAACAGACAATGCCTCGGGCTTTAATCTCGCACCGTGGCAGGAGCCACACTTACAGTCACGCATAACCGATTCAAGCTCATTTCGAGTCCAATCGGAAGTTGTTTCGGCATAACGACGCTTTAAGTTGGCAATTACGCCCTCAAACTCTTTTACATAAGTACCGGAGCCATAGGAGGTAACTCGTTTCATCTTCAGCTTTTTCTCTCCGGTACCGTATAGAATTGCATTCAATGCTTCTTCACCTATCATCTCAACAGGCATATCAAGGGAGAAGCCGTATTCGGCTGACAAAGCCTCCATATACATACGGGCTATGGAACTGCCCTCTGCCACATTCCAACCGCTTGCTTTGATTGCGCCTTGATTGATAGACAATTTTTTGTCCGGAATAATTAGATCAGGGTCAATCTCTTTAAATGTGCCTAAGCCGTCGCACTTAGGACAAGCACCGAATGGATTGTTGAATGAAAACATACGGGGACTCATTTCTTCTATAGAAATGCCATGCTCGGGGCAGGCATAATTAAGGGAGAACAACTCCTCTCTATCGCCCGGAATGTCTATTACCACAAGTCCGTCAGCAAGTCTGGTTGCAGTTTCTATGCTGTCAGTCAGACGGGACTTTATTTCTTCTTTCATAACGAGTCGGTCAACGACAATTTCTATATTATGCTTATAGCTTTTTTTCAACTTAATATCATCTGCGAGGTCAATGATTTCACCGTCAATACGAGCACGGACAAAGCCCTGCTTTTGAATATCCGCAAGTTCCTTTGTAAACTCACCTTTTTTGCCTTTTGCAATGGGTGCGAGTACCTGAAGTTTTGTTCTCTCCGGCAATTCCATAACCTTGTCTACAATTTGGTCAACGGTCTGCTGTGTAATCTCTCTGCCGCAGACAGGACAATGGGGTACGCCTATGCGCGCCCAAAGCAGACGGAGATAGTCGTATATCTCTGTAACCGTACCGACGGTGGAACGAGGATTTTTGCTGGTCGTTTTTTGGTCAATGGAAATGGCAGGAGAAAGTCCCTCGATATAGTCTACATCGGGCTTGTCCATCTGACCCAAAAACATACGGGCATAGGAGGACAAGGACTCAACATATCTGCGCTGTCCCTCGGCATAAATCGTATCAAATGCCAGTGAGGATTTTCCGCTGCCGGACAAACCTGTAAATACAACGAGCTTGTCTCTCGGTATTTCTATATCTATATTTTTTAGATTATGTTCTCTTGCACCTTTTACTATTATATTCTTATTCATCACTTAACTCCGCAATTTTATCTCTGAGGAATGCTGCGTGCTCAAACTCAAGCATACGGGCAGCCTCTTTCATTTCTCTCGTCAATTTTTCTATCATAACGGTACGCTCTTTCCTGGTCATACGCTTGTTATGACTGTCGAGATTGTCTTTTGAGGTAATTTCAATAATATCACGAACCTCTTTTTTGATTGTCTTGGGCTCGATACCGTGCTTCTTGTTGTACTGCTCCTGAATAGAACGACGTCGAAGCGTCTCTGTGATGGCACGCTCCATAGACGGTGTTACGCTGTCGCCGTACATAATAACCTCGCCGTTAGCGTTTCGGGCCGCACGACCGATGGTTTGTACAAGAGAGGTTTCGCTGCGCAAAAATCCCTCTTTGTCTGCATCGAGAATAGCAACCAGTGATACCTCGGGAATATCCAGTCCCTCTCTGAGCAGATTTATACCTACGAGGACATCAAAGTTGCCGAGACGGAGGTCACGAATAATCTCCATACGCTCGATGGTATCGACATCGTGATGCATATATCTGACCTTAATATCAAAGCCCTCAAGATATGAGGTCAAATCCTCTGCCATCTTTTTAGTAAGGGTGGTGACAAGGACTCTCTCTCCACGCTCAATACGAATATTTATCTCACTTACAAGGTCGTCCATTTGGTCCTCGGTAGGCTTAACAATAATATTGGGATCAAGCAATCCTGTAGGACGAATAACCTGCTCCACAATCTGTGCAGACTTTGATTTTTCAAACTCACCCGGTGTGGCGGAAGTAAAAATTACCTGATTTATTTTGCTGTAAAACTCATCAAAAGTAAGAGGGCGGTTATCAAAAGCAGACGGCAGACGAAAACCAAAGTCAATAAGGCTTGCCTTGCGTGAATGGTCTCCGCCGTACATACCTCTGACCTGTGGCAGCATAACATGGCTCTCATCTACGAACATTAAGAAATCATCGGGAAAATAATCGAGCAATGTAAACGGTGCCTCGCCGGGCTTTCTGTCACTCATAATGCGAGAATAATTTTCTATACCCTTACAGAAGCCTGTTTCCTGGAGCATCTCTATGTCGTTCATAGTGCGCTCTTTTATTCGCTGTGCCTCAAGGAGCTTGCCTTTTTCTTCAAAATAGGCAACACGCTCTACCATCTCGTTGTATATTTCATTGAGAGCTTTCTTTAGCTTTTCTTGCCCCACAACATAGTGAGATGCGGGATAAATACAGCAGTGAGACAAAACTCCCTCTGTCTTGCCGGTAAGGGGGTTAATCTCACAAATACGGTCAATCTCATCGCCGAAAAACTCCACACGGATAGCAGTACCGTTACTGCCGGCGGGAAAAATCTCCACCGTGTCTCCTCTAACTCTGAATTTATTACGCACAAAGTTAATATCATTACGCTCGTATTGAATTTCGACCAGCTTGTTTATCAGCTCGTCTCTGTCCTTTTGCATACCCTGACGGAGAGAGATAACCATATTTTTATAATCCACCGGATCTCCGATAGAATAGATACAGGAAACAGAAGCCACGATAATAACATCTCTGCGCTCCGACAAAGCGGCAGTGGCAGAGTGGCGCAGCTTGTCTATCTCGTCATTGATAGCCGAATCCTTTTCGATATAAGTATCTGTGGTGGGTACATATGCCTCCGGCTGATAATAATCATAATAGGACACAAAATACTCAACGGCGTTGTTAGGAAAAAACTCTCTGAATTCACTGCAAAGTTGGGCTGCAAGAGTTTTGTTATGAGCTAAAACGAGGGTGGGTCTGTTGACCTTTTGGATAATATTAGCCATTGTAAAGGTTTTGCCGGAACCGGTTACACCCATTAGCGTCTGCTCCTTGTCACCGTCTAAAACGCCCTGAGCAAGTTTTTCTATAGCTTGCGGTTGGTCGCCTGTGGGCTTAAACTTGCTTACTAATTCAAAATGATCCATACAAAATATTTCCCCAAAAAAGAATAATCACTATATTATATATCATCATAATTCATTTATCAAGCAGTTGACATATATTTTTGCCATATGATATATTATAAGCACAGGGGGAAACACTATGAAAAATACAAAAAAGAAAAGAATAAAAAAAGGTATAATAATCACCGTTTCCGTGTTAATAATTGCAGCAGTTGCATTTTTGCTGTACTACTTTTTCGGTGTAGTTGGTATCCATGAAAAGCACGAATATCCCACAAGTCAGGCTGTAATCAGCAATACAGGTACAAACAAGACAGTAATTGATGAAAAGGTTACATACCAAACTATAAACGGCTTTGGTGCATCTGCTTGCTGGTGGGGACAGGATGTAGGCAAATTTGAAAACAGAGATAAAATAATGTCTCTGCTGTATAACAAAGACAACGGAATAGGACTGAACATATACAGGTACAACTTAGGTGCCGGCTCTGTCGGTGACAAGCATATAAGCATTGCAAACAGACAGACAGAATGCTTTTTGAACAAAGACGGAACATATAACTTTTCGGCAGACGCATCGGCGCAAAAGGCATTGCAGAGTGCAAAGGCCGCCTGCGGAGACAATCTCAGAGTGACTCTCTTTGCCAACTCACCGCCGGTAAGTATGACAAAAAACGGTGCCGGTTACGGTTCTCCGCTAAAGAACGACGAAGAATGGGTAACCAATATGGACAGCACCAAATATTCGGCATATGCGGATTATCTCTACAAATGCACTGAGTATTTTGTGTCCGAGGGATACAGAGTGACTGATGTGTCCCCTGTCAACGAACCACAATACAGTTGGGCTGCAACCTATAATGACGACGGCACATATTCGGCAGGTCAGGAAGGCTGTCATTATTCTAAGACCGAGGTCAGAGACCTTATGAATGTTATGGTGGACAGATTTTCCGGCTCTGAGCTTGAAACAAAAAATGATGTAAGAGTTTCAATGTTTGAAAGCGGCTCTGCAGAAGGAAAAGGCTCCTCATGTACTGCATATGTTGACTGCATTTTGGGTACAGGACCTAAGTACGCTTTCAAAAACAAAAAGCTGCGCAGCTATTTTGACTCGGTATCACTTCACTCATATTGGTCTTCCGCAGACACAAAAAAGCAAGCGGCAGAATATTTGCAGAAAAAGTATTCTAAATATAGCATTGCCTCAACAGAATACTGCCAAATGACTAATGATGAAAACACAGGCGTATACGACCTTATTTCCAAGGACAAGAACGGCACTAACGGTATGGGAATAGAGTATGGCGTAGCTATGGCAAAAGTAATATGCGACGACCTGACTATACTGAACAGTACCGAATGGGACTGGTGGACAGCCTGCTCCTACGGCACATATACCGACGGTTTGATTTATTTGAACGAAAAAGGCCATAATGATATTAAGCTGTCAAAAAGATATTGGTGCCTCGGCAACTTTTCAAAATTCATAGACGAAGGGGCAGTAAGACTCGCCTGCTCATCAGGCAACGATGATATATCCGCCTGCGCATTTAAAAACAGAGACGGCTCAAAGGTTATCGTGTATGTAAACAACAGCTCCAAAGCAGTATCAAATCAGTTGACGACAAATGGAAAATACACAGTCTATACCACAGATAAAGACAATGATTTGAAAAAAACCGCAGCGGGCAGTGACAAAGCAAATCTGGCACTCTCCCCTATGAGCGTAACCACTGTAGTAATTGAATAGCAAAAAAGCGATAGAAGCCGTCAAAACTTCTATCGCTTTTTATTTTAAGTTGTTATTTCTGTATTTTTCCGTCGCAAATATCAATAAATTCATCACACAAAGCGTCCAAATCCTCTTTGTTATGACTTGCAATTATGATAAGCGTGCCTTTTTCTTTCATTTCTACCAGAATACTTCTCACCTTCTCGACAGTCTGAACATCCATAGCATTTGTGGGTTCGTCAAGTAATAAAAGCTCCGGTTTTTCCATAATGGCTTGGGCAAAATTCAGCTTTTGTTTCATTCCGAGAGAATATTCTTTTACTTTTCTTTTATCATCCGGATCAAGTCCTACCGAGATCAGTGTATCTCTAATCTCGCTGTCACCGATTTTTTTCTTAATTCCTGCCAAAAGCTGAAGATTTTTAAAACCGGTATATTCCGGTATCAATGACATATTTTCTATTATAACACCGACGCTGTCCGGAAACTCTATATCCTTGCCTACTGTTTTGCCATCTACCGTAACCGAGCCGGATGTAGGCAAAATCAAGCCGCATATAGCTCTGAGCAACATTGTTTTGCCGGAACCGTTATGCCCGTGCAGTCCATAGATTTTACCGCTCTCAAAAGTTAAATTTATATCGGTAAGAATTTCTTTTTTCTTTATCAATTTGTTATAGTTTTTGAATACAACTTTCATATTTTACTCCTTTATATCGTATTTT
>URJF01000070.1 GCA_900548085.1 uncultured Oscillospiraceae bacterium
ATCTTAATACCGCCGTAGGGCATAAATGCTCTCTTAAGTGGTTTGTCTGTCTGGAGACCAACTACTGCTTCGAGGTCTTTGTCCTCTTCGCTGATGTAGCCGGGATTGTGAGCAGTGATGCCTGATACGATATCGGTATCCATATCGAGAACGCCGCCCTTAGCTCTCTCCTCTTTTTGCAGACCCTGAAGAATGCCCCAAAGTTTATCGGTAGCTTCTGTAGGACCAGCAAGGAAACTTTCGTCACCGTCGTATGGCTTATAGTTGTTCTGGATGAAGTCTCTTACATTAACTTCTTCTTTCCAAAGGTTACCTTCAAAGCCATTCCATTGTTCAAAATTAACCATTATCTTTACCTCCTTGAGTTTTGTCATATATAAGGGTAATTATTTTGACAAGGTTGTTAGTAATAGTTCAATACTTACAGTCTGCGCAGTTATCCACAGACCTCTAATAATATACAACAAAATAATTTCAATTTCAACCCAAATATTATAAGTATTTCAGAAAATATACAAAAAAATTTTGGAAAATCAGCTTTAGTTGTTGTATTTATTACTATCTTGTATTGATTACAATTTCATTATACACAATTTTTACCAAAAGTCAATAGGAATATAACAAAAAAATCCCGCAATCGCAGGATTTTTTGTTGCATATATAATAGGTATACGCTTAGAATTTTTCGATAGAAACAATCTTGCCGCTGAACTGCTCAAGATGGCCGTAGTCGCCTCGAACACCGTTGGGGATACTTCCCTTTTCTACATAGAACTCAACTATATCTTGGTTCTTTACGGCGTATTGATGGTTTTTGTCGGTATGTCTGTTCGACTTTTGGTCGCACAAGATAACATTTATGCTTTTTCCGGTGGACAAAGTGATTCTGTACTTTGTGCCGATAGCGGAACCGTAGTATGAGCCCAACGCTACACAGTAGCATCCGTCATACATTCTTATTCCTGTCTCCGGATCGGTATAACATTCTTTAGAATTAAGCAGTTTGTATTGCGGCGTTGTTTTAGCGGTAACTGCGGTGTAGTAAGCATACGTTTTTGTTTCGCCAGTTACTTTAGGCAAGCCCATATTCTTAGGCACTGCGGCTGACACAATGTCGCTGTTTTTGTGTTTGGTTACAGATTTACTTTTTTTGCTAACTGCTTTGGCTTTGTAATAGTAGGTCTCGGTTTCTTTTACCTTTTTGTCTGTAAAAGACGCCTCACCCTTTACCGAGCCGATTTTTTTCATAATCGCTTCGGTTTTGCCACGATAAATTTCTACCGTTACACCGTCGGATACATTAGATACCGACAATTCTACCTGATTATACGATACATTCTTTACCTTCAACTGAGGCTTAAGGGACTTTGTTCTGAAACGAACGGCACCCAAAATTTCTTCTGTCTCAGGATTCTTTACACAAAAATGATAAATTGTGTCCGGTCTTAGTGAGCTCAGCTTAATCTCATTTTGTGTAACTGTGTCGTAGTCGTCATATGTCTTTGTCAACGGATTTAGCACACATACCTCATAGCTGAGGAAAACATTGCCGCCGTTCCACACAAGTTCTGCGCTTCTTTCGCCAATGTCCTTTGCTTTAATGCTAAAATTGTTCTGCTTTTCATCTTCAAAAAGATCCAGAACATCAAAGTTACTCTTGTTACTAATGTCGCTGTTATTTCCGTCAACATCAACACTGTACATTCTCATCTCGCCTGCGTAGACACTAACCGAAGTGCCGAGTGCAAACACAAGAGAAAGCACAAAAGAAATAATCTTTACTGTTAATCTACTAATAATAACTCTCCTTTTTGTAACTTTTTTGTAACCTTTAGTGTTATACCATAATCAAATCCATTTGTCAAATCCGAGCCGTTTTAATAGACATAAGTCTATTATATCCTCGATTTTTGGTTTACAATCACATAAAAAACACAAAAAGGCAGCAATATGCCGCCTTTTATAATGTTATTGTTACAAAAAACAGTGTTACTTTTTAGTTACAACTGTTTTTGGGGTACTCCAGGAGGAGTGGACTTTGCACTTTTTACCGTTGAACTTTACGGTCTTATAGGTGCGTACACGGACAAAATACTTTTTCTTTCCGCTGAGCTTTGCTACAGACTGTGATGTGGCAGAATTTTTAGATACTTTCACCGTCTTAGCATTTTTAAAGCTCTTGGCGGTGCTGTACTGAATTTCATAGCCGGTCGTGTTCTTCTTCTGTGCTTTCCAATATACCTTAAATCTCTTTTTAGAAGCAGAAATCTTTTTGATACTTGTACCCTTAGGAACAATGTCAAAAGTTTTTGTGACCGTGCCGGAATAGTTACCCTTTAGCTTAATCTTGACCGCATAGCGACCAACATTTTTTCTGCCCGAAGAATAACTAACCGTGTAGTCCTTGCCCTTGCTTAACTTCTTACCCTTGCTGTCTTTTACAGTGACTGTTGGTTTCTTAGCTTTTCCGTCATATGTATATGTTTTATTAGAAATGCTTATTTTTGAAGCTTTGTATATAGTTTTTTTAGATGCAACATTTTTACAAACCGAACACTTCTTTTCAATTTTACCATTCTTCTTAGAAGTAGCCGGAGTAACAACGGATTTATATGTATGCTTACGATTTTTGTTCATCGTAATTGTTTTTGTATGCTTATTAATAGCGATTTCCATTTTGCCCGGTTTATTGTCATTGTATCCAAACCGTATGTAAAAAGTTCGTCCGTCCTTGCAATTAAAATGGCAGTGGCTTACGAACTCTCCATTTGCGTACTCACCGGCACGAGAGTCAACCGAACTATTCTTTATTGTGTATTTTGAGCTATCGCTAAGATTTAATCGAAATGTCACCTTGCTGTTATCTACCGTCTGCTTTTGAAGATTCTTAAAATAATTATCATCAATTTTATTACTGTTAATTACATCAAAAGATTTGACTGTCACAGGTTTTTTCAGTTTAAATTCTACAGATTTACCACAAAATTGTGATTTTTGTGTATTTTTTAATTTATCTTTATTTGCTCTGTAAGCAAATTTTCTAACTTTATTATCAGGAAAAATTGCCTTTAGACAATCATAACTCATATCGCCATCAATGTACTGTTTTCCATTATCATAATAAACAAAATCTTTGATTATTACTCCGTTTGTAAAATAATATTTCTTTCCTTTTGTCAGTTGGAAACTATAACCGCTATTGTCATGGTCATATCCATCATCAATAACATCATTAAGTCTTTTAGATTTTACTAAGTTGTAATCAGAATCAAAAATCGCATTAGATCCAGAATAGTATGTTCCTGCTTTCGATGCAGTAAAGTAGTACAGTTTATTGACAATTTTATCATTTTCATCCCATTGATACAACGCATCCATTTTGTACTCATACTTATCATTAAATTTTGAAAAGTCCGTTACTTTATTCGCCTTGTCAATATATCTAACAGTAAAATCGCAATTTGCCTCTTTAATTCCTGTTGAAGAATCGCAGAGAAAAACAGTCTCGTAATCAAAAGAACTGGATTTTATTGAAATCTTTTTCTGTTTAATAACCACTGCAGGCAAACTACAATTTCCAAATGCACCGTAACCGATTTTTGTTACACTTTTAGGAATGGTTACATCGGACAATTTTGAACAACCATAAAAAGCATGATCGCCTATACTTGTTATACCGTCTAATATTGCAACCGATTTAATCTTAGATACCAAGGCATCAGGGGCATAGCATTCGCCTTTTCCTGATATTTTTAATAATCCTGTTGACGAATCGAAAGTATAAGTAGCATTATCGCCACACTCACCTTTAACAGTTTTTGCATAAGCAGAAAAATCAAGACCTGCGGTTAAACTTAAAAGCATAGTTAATGACATAAACAGACTAATAATCTTTTTCATAATATCTCTCTCCTCTAATATTTTTATTTGTCGTGTTAAAATTTAAATCTACGGAAATGCCCTTCAAATTCGGACATATGACCACCCCCTAACAATCTACACAAATATTATAGAACAATTTGTTCTAATAGTCAATAGAACAAATTGTTCTTAGTATAATCATTATGGTGATTATATGAAATACAAAAGAATTAGAGATTTGCGTGAGGATGCGGACATTACGCAGACGGAATTGGGAAACATTTTGAATTTGCCGCAAAGGACATATGCATATTATGAGAGCGGGCAGCGAACGATTCCGCCGGAGATTTTGATAAAGCTTGCTGATTATTACGAGACAAGTGTAGATTATATTCTCGGCAGAGTTGACGAAAGATAATAAACGATACAGCTATGCAGCGGCGGCAGATTACCGCCGTTTTATTTTTGGAATGAATAAAAGTTTAGCAATTTAACTTATGAAAAAGTTAGGAGATATTTTTATATCTTAGTTAATCACCTTTGATATGCTTTAGGGCATTTTTTTCGAGGCGAGATACTTGTGCCTGAGAAATGCCGATTTCGGCGGCGGTTTCCATTTGGGTTTTGCCCTGCATAAAGCGCATATACAGTATGCGGTGTTCTCGTTTGTCGAGATGAGAGAGGCGGTCTTTTATCATAATTTCGTCTATCCAGTCGGCATCGGTACTGTTGTCACCGACTTGGTCCATAACATAGATAGTATCGCCGCCGTCGTTATACACAGGCTCATAGAGTGACACAGGGTCAACTATAGCTTCTAAGGCGAGGACGACATCGGATTTTTTCATATCAAGCTCAGCTGCTATTTGTTCGACGGTAGGTTCTCTCCCCTGCTCATTAGTCAGGCGCTCCTTGACCTGCATTGCTTTGTAGGCGGTATCTTTCATAGAGCGGCTGACACGGATGGGCGAATCGTCTCGAAGATAACGGCGAATTTCGCCTATTATCATCGGAACGGCATAGGTACTGAAACGGACATTAAGCTCAAGGTTAAAATTGTCGATAGCTTTTATTAAGCCGATAACTCCTACCTGGAACAAATCGTCCATATTTTCTCCACGATTGCTGAAACGCTGAACAACCGACAGAACAAGGCGGAGATTTCCGTTAATCAAAGCATCACGAGCCGACTTGTCGCCGGACTGAGATTTTTTAAGCAACTCCATCTTTTCGGACTCGGGCATAACTTTTAGACGGCTTGTGTTTATTCCGCAAATTTCTACCTTATTATACTGCTGCACATAAATCATCCTTCAATTTTTTATGTACAACGAAAAAACTCCCTGCTCTTATTATGAGCAGGGAGCGATTGATTTATAAAGTCAAATTAAATTATTCTTCAACTTTTTTCTTTCCGTAATCTGAATCAAGATTGATTTGCTTCGTATCGGTATCAGCCTTAAATGCCTGAGCAGGATCAAAGTCTTTTTCAGGGAAGATAAGGTTAAGCACGATACCTGCGATAGATGCACAAGCGAGAGCGGAAAGGTTGATAGTAGCAGAGCCTACAGTAAATGTGATACCGCCTGTAAGGCCGAGAGCAACTACAAGGATAACAGCCGCAATGATAGTGTTACGAGCCTTGGAGAAATCTACCTTAGCCTCAACTACGTTACGAACGCCGATAGCCGAAATCATACCGTAAAGCACGAATGAGATACCGCCTACTACAGCCATAGGAATGGACTCAATGAGAGCTGCAAACTTAGGTGAAAGGCTGAAGAAGATAGCAAAGTATGCTGCAATACGAATTACACGAGGGTCATATACCTTAGAAAGAGCAAGCACGCCGGTGTTCTCGCCGTATGTAGTGTTGGCAGGAGCGCCGAACAGTGATGCAAGAGAGGTAGCAAGACCGTCGCCGAGAAGTGTTCTGTGGAGTCCGGGGTCATTGATATAGTTCTTATTGCAAGTAGCGGAGATAGCGGAGATATCACCGATATGCTCCATCATAGTTGCAATAGCGATAGGAACGATAGCGATAATAGCCGAAACAGCCTTAGCCTTATCGTGAACACCGCCGAACACTGTAGATGACCAATCAACAGGATTGCCTATCCAAGGAGCCTCTTTTACTCCGGAGAAATCGATAGCGAAGCCTTCTACGCCGCCGACATTACCTACAAGAACAGCAACGACATATGCACCGATAATACCCAGAAGGATAGGAATAATCTTAATCATACCCTTGCCGAAGATATTGAAGATAATTACGAGAGCAAGAGCTACGATAGCGAGCCACCAATTTGTCTTACAGTTATTAACAGCGGACGGTGCAAGACCGAGACCGATAGCCATAATGATAGGGCCTGTAACAACCGGTGGGAAAAGTTTCATAACCTTGTTTACGCCGATAGCTTTGATAAGGGCTGAAACGATGAGATACAGCAAACCTGCACAGGCAACACCTAAACAAGCGTAGGGCAACATCTCTTTGTTGCCGCTGCCGTCTGCGTTGAGCGGTGCTACAGCAAGATAGCCTCCGATAAATGCAAATGAAGAACCGAGGAATGCCGGTACCTTAAACTTAGTGAGGCAATGGAACAAAAGAGTTCCGAGGCCTGCGAACAAAAGAGTTGTGGAAATGGAAAGTCCGGTCAAAAGCGGAACAGTAACGGTAGCGCCGAACATAGCGAACATATGCTGAAATCCGAGTACAACCATCTTTCCTGTACCGAGCTGACGGGCGTCATAAACGCCGTCCTTGCCGATTCTGATTTTTGTTTTTTCTGCCATTGTTTTTCCTCCTATAAACAGATTAACAAATTATTTTGTGCCGAAAATTCTGTCGCCTGCATCGCCGAGACCCGGGATAATGTAAGCGTTTTCATTCAGCTTTTCGTCCAATGCAGCGCAGTAAATGTCTACATCGGGATGAGCCTTTTTCAGTGCCTCAAGTCCTTCGGGAGCGGCAATGATGCACATAAATACAATCTTACGAGGTGAACGCAACTTGATTTGGCTGATTGCGTCGATAGCAGAACCGCCTGTAGCGAGCATTGGGTCAGTGACATAAACATCTCTCTCCTCAATGTCATTAGGCAATTTGCAATAATACTCTACAGGTGTATGTGTAGTCTCGTCTCTGTAGAGACCGATATGACCTACACGAGCAGCCGGAACAAGCTCAAGACAACCGTCTACCATACCGAGTCCTGCACGAAGAATAGGAACGAAAGCAAGTTTGCGGCCTGCGATATGCTGACATTTTGCTATTCCGCAGGGTGTCTTAACATCAATTTCTTCTGTAGGCAAATCTCTTGTAGCCTCAAACATCATCAGCATAGCAATTTCGTTTACTAACTGACGGAAATCTTTTGTGCTTGTGGTTTCGTCTCTGAGGATACTGAGTTTGTGTTGGATAAGAGGATGATCAAAAATTACG
>URJF01000071.1 GCA_900548085.1 uncultured Oscillospiraceae bacterium
GCAGGCTACACAGTTTGCGGTCTCAACATTTGCAACATATGCACTGCGTGACATATTTGGTGTGTTAAACAGCTGAGATGTTCTCAGCGCATAGCACACATTTACATTACAGTTACAGATAGCGAATATTTTGTTTTCGCCGTCAATATTGGTTATTTGGTGAACAAAGCCGTTGTCCTCTGCTTTTTGCAGAATTTCCAGAGCTTCTTCCTTAGTTATGTATCTGCCGCCTTTGTTGGTTTCTACTACATAGTCTGCCATGTCGCCCATTGCGATACACCAGTCGGCAGGGTCGTCGGCACAGCCCTCGTCATATGTTTTTCGGCTGGCACGACAGGAGCAGGGCGAAGCTGCATATTTTCCGTCGTATTTGTCCAACCAGTGCGAAATATGCTCTACGCTGACGGATTGGTTTTCCATATCTATTGCTTTTTCTACCGGAATAACGTGCATACCTATGCCTGCGCCTCCGGGTGGCACCATAGGAGTTATCTTTTCCAGCGGAAGTCTGCTCATTCGCTCAAAAAAGCGTCCCATTTCCGGATGCTCACGGAGTACATCGGCGTTCATATTTGTAAACTCGGCACTGCCGGGTACATACATAGGCAGTATCCACTGCTTTTTGTGCTTTTCGTTTTCCCAGTTATATTCTACAAGACCCACCTCGGACATTTTTGCGAGAATATCCTCCAGATATTCCTCACTCTTGCCCGTGAGCTTTTTCATATCTTTCATTGTGCGAGGTTTTCTTTTGCCCATCTTTAGAGCAACCTCAGCCATTTCGTCGGTGCATATCGGTGCAAGACCCCAATATTCCAGCGACTCCTTAGTGATTTTTTCCTTGCCGAGAACTACGCTCATTCTGTCGGTTATCATCTTACCCAGCTTTGCTATAGGTTCTCTCAACGGTTCGTCATTTTTCATGGTGTCGGGAACAAACCCCGCCAACTTGTCTGTCATATTTTCTTCTCCCTAATATGTATTAGTTAATACATTTTGTATTTTAATATTGTGTTAAAAAATTGTCAATAAACAAATAAAGGGTTTTTTAGCATAATATACAAGCAATGAAAATTGTACATCTGTCACAAAGCTCATCACAACTTGACTAAAGTCAGTTATGATATTATAATACGAGTAAATCCGCCCGTAGCATAACCGGATAATGCACCGGATTCCGATTCCGGCGACTGCAGGTTCGATTCCTGTCGGGCGGACCAAAATAAGCCGAAAGTCCTTAGCATTACAGGGCTTTCGGCTCTTCCTTTTTAGCGAACTTGTGCTGTGGATAATTTTTACTTTTTTCTTGACAGGGAAAGTGAGGTCTGTTATACTGTAGTTAGCAACAGCTAACTAACGCTTTTGTGTAGCTTTTTGCCTTTATTTTTTTGAATTGGTAGTTAGCATACGCTAACTATATGGAGGACTATGTTAGAAAAATATTTGATTGAGCATTGCTCGCCTACATTGGCATCACTGAAGACAGCTAATTTGGTCAATGTGCCGGTGGACGATTCAGCTGACCTCATTTCTTCCATAGAGCGATTGAACAACGAGCTCAGTGACAGGGGAGTGGAGCTGATTTTACTCCGGCAGTTATCAGACAGTGCACTGATATATGTCTGCCGAAAATCAAAGCTGCGGTGTGATTTGAGCCAAAAGGGTGTCAGCGAGTTTTTAGCTGAATATGGGTATAATAATTTAGATGTGGATTATTGTATCGACAGGCTAAAATACCGCCTTTTCTCTGCTTCGCATTTTCCACATGAAATCGGCTTGTTTTTGGGCTATCCGTTAGGCGATGTTATCGGATTTATCGACAATGCCGGACAAAACAGTATGTGCACCGGTTGTTGGAAGGTCTATTGTAATCAATGCGATGCTATCAAAACATTTGCAAAATTTAATAAGTGCAAAAAGGTATATACAAAACTGTGGTTGCGAGGCAGGAGCATAAAAAAGCTTACTGTTGCATCATAGAAATACATATTTAGAAAGGAATTGTTATGAGCAAAATAGCAGTAGTATATTGGAGTGGAACGGGAAACACGGCACTTATGGCGCAGTCGGTTTGTGAAGGAGCTAAGGCAAAAGGAGCAGACACTTCTTTGTTTGAGGTTTCTTCTTTTACAGCGGCTGATGCAGCATCCTATGATGCCATCGCTTTCGGCTGCCCGTCTATGGGATGCGAACAGCTTGAGGATTCGGAGTTTGAACCGGTATTTGAGGAGTGCAAGCCTGTCCTGAAAAATAAAAAAGTAGCCCTTTTCGGCTCTTACGGCTGGGGTGACGGCGAATGGATGCGTAACTGGGAGGATGAATGTAAGTCATTTGGCATAACACTAGCTGCTGACAGTGTAATTTGCAACGATGCCCCGGATGCAGATGCTGTCAAAGAATGTGAGGCTTTGGGTGCGGCTTTAATATAATTAAAAATTATATATTTTGTAAACAAATTACTTTGGCTGTTGTTGAAATGTGCCTGTTGTGCTATATTTTGCCTGGGCACATACAACAGCCAAAGTTGTTTTTTATGCCTCAATATTGTACAGAAAGAGTGTATTTTATGAATAATTATAATTGGGCTACATTAGGCTGCGGCGTTATCGCAAACGAGCTTGTTCTGGCTATGGAAAAAAGAGGACAAAAGCTCTATTCCGTCGCTAACAGAACTAAGTCTAAGGCAACAGCCTTTGCCGAAAAATATGGAATTAAAAAGGTTTATGACTCTATCGACGAAGTTTTTGATGACCCAAATGTTGATATAATATACATTTCCACACCGCACAATACGCATATTGAATATATGAAAAAAGCGCTTAGCTCCGGCAAGCATATTTTGTGCGAAAAATCCATTACTCTCAATTCTAATGAATTGGCAGAGGCTGTTGATATAGCCGAAAAAAATCATCTCATTCTTGCCGAGGCAATGACTATCTATCATATGCCTCTTTACAAGACATTGAAAAAGAGAATTGACTCCGGCGATTTCGGCAGGCTGAATCTTATTCAAATGAACTTCGGCAGTTATAAAGAATATGATATGAACAATAGATTTTTTAACAGAAATCTTGCCGGCGGTGCATTGCTGGATATTGGCGTCTACGCTCTTTCGTGTGTCCGTTGGTTTTTAGATTCCTGTCCCGATGACATTATGTCCCAGGTAAAAAATGCACCTACAGGCGTAGATGAGGAGGCTGGAATTCTGTTAAAAAACAAGGAACAGCAGCTTTCTACGATTATTCTTTCGCTCCATTCAAAACAACCAAAGAGAGCAACACTCTCTTTTGACAAAGCGTATGTTGAAATTTTTGAGTATCCGAGGGGACAAGAGGCTACCGTTACCTATACAGCCGACGGTAGTACCGAGATTATAAAAGACGGCAGCACAGCCGACGCATTGCTCTACGAGGTGGAGGATATGGAAAAGGCAGTCAGCGGTATTTCTGACGAAATGCACCTTGATTACGCGAGGGATGTTATGGATATGATGACAGAAATTCGTTCTCAGTGGGGGCTCAAATACCCCGAGGAAGAATAATTTACTTCAAAACCTTGCCTAAAATCGCAGGGTTTTGTTGACTTTGGTGTTGTAAAAATGTACAATACTTGTGTATTTGTATATCGTACAAAAAAGGAGATGCTTTTATGTCAGAGCACAATCATTCTCATAATCACAATACAGAAACCGAGGTAGAAACCGAGGAAGAGCTTTTCGCTATGCTCAGATACACATTGGCGCACAATACAGCTCACGCAAAGGATTTAGGCCCTCTTGCACATCAACTTAAACATTTTGGGTATTCCGATGCGGCTCTTAAAATTAAAGAGGCTCTTACCTGCTTTGAAAAAGGAAACGAATATATTATCGATGCTATAAAGCTCACTGAGTCGGAGGCAGAGTGATATGTGTCTTTCTATCGCTTATCTGAACGAAATGAATCCCGACACCGCTGTTATGAAGAATGTTATGACAGTTGAGTGTGCCGGCGGAAAGGTCATTTTGACTGACCTTATGGAACGAAAATATGAAATAGAGGGTACTCTTAAGAAGGCAAGCCTCACAGACGGCTATGTCATCATTCAGCCTGCACAATAATTATGACAGAAAATAAGAAAACAACTATTATTGCCCTTGTGGGCAAAGGCGGAGTTGGCAAAACATCACTGTCCGCCCTTACGGTTCGCATATTATCCGAGCTCTATCCAAACAAAAGAATACTCGCTATAGATGCAGACCCTGCTGTCGGCCTTGCCACTGCTCTCGGAGTAGAGGTCAGCAGTACTGTAGATGATATAAGGAAGGCATTTGTCACCAATGCCGAGGACGGCGACACAAAGGCGGCAATAGAGCTATTGGGCGAGGCTAAGTACCGAATGGCAGATGCTCTCGTTGAGCGAGACAATGTCTCATTTTTGGCTATAGGCAGACCTGAGTCGGCAGGTTGCTACTGCAAGGTGAATGCTTATTTAAAAGAGATGATTAGTCTCATTTCCGACAATTTTGACTATGTTGTCATCGACGGCGAGGCAGGTATAGAGCAGGTTAACCGTCGTGTTATGGAAAAGGTTACGCACCTTGTGCTTGTGTCCGATGCCAGCCGAAAGGGCTTGCAGGTTGTGCAGACCATACATAAGGTTGCAGATGAGCTTGTTATGTTTGAAAAAGCCGGGCTTATTATCAATCGTATGCCTGATATGTCTCTCAAAGATAAATTGAATTACGGCGACCTTAAGCTGCTTGCCTGTATTCCCGACGACAGAGAAATGGCTTTGTGCGATATGGACGGAAACAGCGTCTTTTCACTGCCTGTTGAGTCGCCTGTTTATGTGGGTACAAAATCAGCACTTAGTGAGATAGGAATTATTGACTGATGAAACTGTATGATGAATGTTTTGACGGAATAAAAAAATTGCTCTCCGACTACGAAGTCTGTGAACTTGACATAACAGAAAATGGATGGCAGGATGCAGGCGGAAATCAGCTTGTGTTCCAAAATGATACTGCCTTTGAGCTTGGCGGCGGCGATTTGCCGGCGGTCAGCACTATGGCTTTGACCGATAATACCAAGCTTGTACCTTGTGACAAGGTTTTACTTTGCGGCAAGGATTTGGATAAAATCGGCAGTGATACACCTTTTGCCCGTATTGCTTTGCTTAGAGTAAAAGAAGATTCTTTAGGTGACGGTAACGCACTCTATCAGTCTATAAGGAAGATAGAGTACACCCGTTATCATGTCAATCCAAAGGGATATATGATTAGAATTTCGCCATTCAACCACAGAGAGTCGGCAAGGGTATCTAAACAGGCAGTGTCGGATGGAATAAGCTTTGCATCCGTAGGTAAGCTGTTTATTGACTCCTACCATAAACATTCGGGTGTTGAGGCGGCGGAGATTATATTTATTACCGCTCCTGATTTTCCGTACGGTGAGCTTAAGAAAGTTATGCAGCGCAGTGAGGATATAACAAAAGCTCTCGACCATCTTATGAAAAATATAAAGATGGACTGTCAGATTTGCAGTCTAAAGGCTGTTTGCGAAGAAGTTGAGGAGCTTTGTAACGAAACAAAAAATAATAAATCGGAAGTGAAAGTATGACAGATAATAAAAAGAATGAAAACGAAGAAATATGCTGTGATGCAGAATGTGTTCACGAGCAACTGCTAAAAATAGTGAATGAGACTATGCCCGACGAAACCGAGCTGTACGACCTGTCGGAACTTTTTAAGGTTTTCGGAGACTCAACGAGAATAAGAATTTTGTTCGTTTTGTTTGAGGCAGAGGTTTGTGTTTGCGATTTGGCTAAGGTGCTCAATATGACACAGTCGGCTATATCCCATCAACTCCGTATATTGAAGCAGAATAAATTGGTAAAGAGCAGGCGAGAGGGCAAGTCGATTTTTTATTCACTTGCAGACGGTCATGTTCGCACCATTATTTCTCAGGGCCTCGACCATATAGAAGAATGATTATCGCACGAGCAGTTAGCTGCCCGTGCCTTTTTTGTGGCTAATTCCTATTGACAAAGTGGGAATTGCATTATATAATAATTTGATATTATTAAGCATTAGGTGAATTGTATGAAAATCAGCGAAATATTGAAAAATAATAAGGTTACTGTTTCTTTTGAGGTTTTCCCTCCAAAGCAGTGGGATAAGATAGAAAGTACTAAGCAGACCGTAAAAGCAATGTCGGAGTACAAGCCGTCATTTATGTCCGTTACCTACGGTGCGGCAGGTACTCATTCCGGATATACTCAGGAGATAGCGAATTCAATTAAGGATTGCGGAGTTACACCTCTTTCTCATTTGACCTGCCTTACCTCTACCCGTGACAAAATTCATCAGGTAGTAGGCGATTTGCAGGCTAACGGAATAAAAAATATTCTTGCACTTCGTGGTGATATTCCGCAGGATTTTGACTTTGGAGCAGAGCATTATTTTACTAATGCTTATCAGCTTGTCAACGAGATAAAGTCTATCGGCGACTTTTGTGTTGGCGGTGCTTGCTATCCCGAGATGCACCCTGAGAGCAAGAACAGAGTAGATGACATTGAGTACCTAAAGCAAAAGGTTGACTGCGGCATAGAGTTCCTTACCACTCAGATGTTTTTTGATAACGAAAAGTTCTTTAATTTCTATGAGATGTGCCAAATAAAAGGTATCAATGTTCCTATTATTGCAGGTATTATGCCTATTACCAATGCAAAGCAGATTAGGCGCTCCATAGAGCTTTCTAACAGTAGTGTACCTGACAAGTTCTATCGCATTATGGACCGTTTCGGCGATGATCCAAAGTCGATGAAGCAGGCAGGTATCGTATATGCAACAGAGCAGATTATCGACCTTATGGCAAACGGATTTAACAATATCCATATCTACACTATGAATAAGCCCGATGTTGCAGGAGCAATTATGAACGGACTTTCGGATATCATCAATGAATAAAGCAGAAATTTTGCGCTATATGCGTACTAACAGCAAAACTACCGATGAGAATATATTGTCCCTTGTGGACAGAGCTATGACTATTACAGAAGAAAATTCTGTGCCCAAAACTCTGTATCGCATTTTTGACTGCCATGTTACAGAGGATAGTCTTGTTGTCGGCGACTATGTTTTCAGCAGCAAACGCCTTGCAGCTAACCTTAAGGGCTGCGAGAGAGTAGTTATGTTCGGTGCAACTCTCGGTACTGCTATCGACAGGTTGATTCGTGTGTATTCTTCTACAGATACTGCTATGGCTATAGCGTTGCAGGCAGCCTCTGCCTCTAAGATAG
>URJF01000072.1 GCA_900548085.1 uncultured Oscillospiraceae bacterium
CTCTGCCTCTAAGATAGAGGAGGTTTGCGACAGTTTGGAGGAGCAGATTATACACACCCACGGTGTCAGTCTGCGACAGAGATATTCTCCCGGTTATTTTGATTTAGACATTTCGGAGCAAAAAAAGTTTTTTACCATTTTAGAGCTTACAAAAAGAATAGGACTCACTCTTACGGATACCTGTGAGATGATACCCAGCAAGAGTGTTACGGCATTTATAGGAATTGATTAGTTATGATTAGATATTTTGACGGTGGAATGGGCAGTATGCTCAACCTAAAAGCAGGTGAGCTGCCCGAAAAACTTAATATCAGCGACCCCGAGAGAGTTTATGCTATCCATAAGGCATATGCAGAGGCAGGCGCAGACATTATTACAGCCAATACCTTCGGTGCTAATAGGTTAAAATACGATAATGTAGAGGAGCTTGTTCGTGCCGGGGTTAAGAACGCAAAGCGTACCGGCAAAAAGGTTGCTCTCGATTTAGGCCCTACAGGAAAATTACTGAAGCCCATGGGCGATTTGGATTTTGAGGAATGTATAGATATTTATGCTCAGGTAATAAATGCAGGCAAAGAGGATTCTGACCTTGTGCTTATTGAGACTATGGGCGATACCTATGAGATAAAGGCAGCTGTCCTTGCTGCAAAGGAAAATTGCGACCTGCCCGTTTTTGTTTCTATGATATTTGACGAAAAGGGCAGACTCCTTACCGGCGCAGATGTAAAGACCGCCTGTGCCGTTTGCGAGGGATTAGGTGTAGATGTTATCGGACTGAATTGCGGAATGGGACCGAAGCAGATGATTCCTCTGGTTGAAAAATTATCCCGTTGTTCTTCTACTCCGATTATGGTCAATCCTAATGCCGGATTGCCTGAGTCAATAAACGGCGAGACAGTGTACAATGTTGATCCTGATGAGTTTTCTGACCTTATGGTGCAGATTGCCAATATCGGAGTTTCATATCTCGGCGGATGCTGCGGTACTACTCCGGACCACATTCGTGCCCTGAGAGAAAAGACAAAGGATATCCCTGACAGAGTACCAGAATATAAGACAGAGACTGTTGTCACAAGTTATTCTACAGCAGTCACTATCGGAGATAAACCCAAGGTTATCGGTGAGCGTATTAACCCCACCGGCAAAAAATTACTCAAGCAGGCACTTCGTGACAAGGATATGGATTATATTTTAAAAGAGGGAATTACTCAGCGTGATGCAGGCGCACATATCCTTGATGTTAATATGGGTTTGCCCGAAATAGATGAGGTTGAGATGCTCAGTTCCGCTGTTTATGAACTGCAGTCTGTATTGCCTACTCCGTTACAGCTCGACTCCTCCAATCCTGTGGCTATGGAGAGGGCTCTGCGTATATATAACGGAAAAGCTATGATAAATTCCGCCAACGGCAAGGAGAAGTCTATGAATGAGATTTTTCCCCTTGCAAAAAAGTACGGCGGTGTTGTCGTTTGCCTTTGTCTTGATGAGGGCGGCATACCTACCACAGCAGAGGGCAGAATCAAGATAGCCGAAAAGATGATAAAAACTGCCGAGTCCTTTGGTATTAACAAAAAGAATTTGATTGTAGATGCTCTTGTTATGACAATTAGTACAGACAAGAACAATGCCGTGGGGACACTCAAAGCAGTAGATTATATCCGTAATACATTGGGCGTTAATACTGTCCTCGGTGTATCCAATATTAGTTTTGGATTGCCTAACAGAGAGGCAATCAATACCGCATTTTATACTATGGCTATGCAAAGAGGTTTGTCTGCAGGCATTATCAACCCAAAGTCAATAGGTATGATGAATGCGTATTATTCGTTCTGCGCTCTCGACGGATTGGACGAAAACTGCACGGATTATATCGAGTTTGCCACTCCTGTAGACACTACAGCCCAGTCGGGCACCCTTACTCTTAAAGAAGCTATCATTAAGGGTATGAAGGAGGAAAGCTCCGCTTGTGCTAAGGAGTTGCTTAAGAATACCGATTCTCTTACTATTATAAATGATTATATCATTCCTGCACTTGATGTGGTGGGCGACGGCTTTGAAAAAAATACATTGTTCCTTCCTCAGCTCTTAATGTCTGCTGACTCGGCTAAGGCGGCTTTTGACGAAATTAAGGCTCACATGATAGTCAGCGGCAATGCTCAGGTTAAGGGTGAAAAAATCGTTATCGCTACCGTTGAGGGCGATATTCACGATATAGGCAAAAATATAGTTAAGGTGCTTTTGGCTAATTATGGCTTTGATGTTATAGATTTAGGCAAAGATGTAAAGTGTGAGGAAGTCCTCCGTGTTACAAAAGAGGAGGGCGCAAAGCTTGTCGGTCTCTCCGCTCTTATGACTACTACCGTGCCTAATATGGAAAAGACAATAAAGCTTGTTCACGACAATACCGATGCAAAGGTGTTTGTTGGCGGTGCGGTTCTCACTCGTGACTATGCTCAGATGATAAATGCCGACTGGTATGCTAAGGACGCTATGGAGAGTGTCCGTATAGCACAGGAATATTTTGACAATTTAGGGTGACTTTTTATGATTATTTCGACTAAGGGGAGATATGCTCTCAGCATTATGATTGACCTTGCTCACCACAGTGCAGACGGCTATGTGTCCCTAAAGGATATATCCGACCGTCAGGAAATCAGTATGAAATATCTTGAGGCGATTATATCAAAATTATCAAAGGGCGGTCTCGTTGACAGTGCTCGTGGCAAAACAGGCGGCTACCGCCTTAATCGACCTGTAGAAAAATACTCTGTAGGCGAAATTCTTATACTTACAGAAAAGACGCTCGCTCCCGTTTCTTGTATTGAGTGCCAAAAGGAGTGTGTAAAAGAGGGCTCATGTCTCACTCGTCCTATGTGGAATGAGCTGAATGAAGTCATTATGAATTTCCTTAATTCAAAGACTCTTGCCGATTTACTTTGATATATTGACAAAATATCTACAATCTACTATACTTGACTCAAAGATATATTTTTTGAGAGGAGAACTTTATTATGTTTTGTAAAAATTGCGGTCAGCCTATGGACGATATGGCGGCTGTTTGTGTTCATTGCGGTGTACAAAAGGGAATGGGCTATAATTATTGCCAAAATTGTGGTGCACCTGTAGCACCTAATGCTGTTGTTTGTACAAATTGCGGCGCAGCTGTTTATCAGCAGCCTACCGCTCCCTATGGTCAAAGCCAAAAATCTAAGCTTGCAGCAGGATTGCTTGCTATATTCTTAGGTTATCTTGGTATCCATAATTTCTATTTGGGATATACGAGCAGAGCGGTTACTCAGCTGCTTTTGAGCTTGCTCCTGTCTTGGACTGTAGTGGTCCCTATAGGTATTTGGATTTGGACTATAGTAGAGGCAGTTAAGATTTTTCAGGGACAGATACCCGATGCAAATGGCTGTCCGTTAGCAGATTCATAAACAAAAGCGACAATCACTTTTTTGGTGATTGTCGCTTTTCTATATTATTATTATATTATTTCCGATATTATGTAGTTAGATACTAACATTCCTTTTGGTGTCAGTGATACTTTGTTTCTACTTATTTTCATCATACCGGCTTTTATATACGGTGTGATGTCTTTTTTTATCAGTGACTTGTCTACTCCCTCTGTGAGCCTAAGTCCGAGCATAATTCGCTCTTCTTCGTCACCTCCGTCACCGTCGGGTATTTTGTTGAAGTCTTTGTCATAATAGAATCTTTTTCCACCCCAAAATGAGTGTGCACTTTTCCCTATACCTAAGTAGGGCACAAGCCTCCAATACTTAGTGTTGTGCCGTGACTCACAGTAAGGCTTTGCGAAATTGCTTATCTCATACTGCTTTAGACCCAAATCGTTCAGTGTTTTTACTGTCTTTAGGTACATTTCTGCCGTTGTGTCCTCATCAGGCAATGACAACTTGTCCTTTAGTTCAAAAAACTTTGTGCCGCTTTCTATTTTCAGCATATATGCGCTTATGTGAGTGATGTCTGCTTTTGCCACAAAGTCAAATGTTTCGTCCAGTGAGTCAAGGGTTTGCTTTGGTGTACCCAGCATAATATCCAAGCTGATGTTGTTTATCCCGGCGTTTTTTGCATCATCTATCGCTTTTTGCACCTGCTCTTTGCCTGCTATTCTGCCGAGGGCAAATCGCTCTTTGTCTACTGCACTTTGCATACCGAGGCTGATTCTGTTCACGCCGTGTCGTGCATATTCCAAAAAGTCCTCAGACATATCTTTGGATGGGTTACATTCTACTGTTATTTCGCAGTCGTCATCTATTACAAAATGCTCTTTAGAAAAATCGATTATGTCACAAATATATTCTGCCGGCAAAATGCTCGGTGTTCCGCCCCCAAAGTATATTGAGTCGAATTCTCCGTCGTATTCGACGGCGTTTTTCTTTAGCTCGTCTATGTATTCTCTTGCCGCACTTTCACAGTATTTTGTGCTGAAAAAGTCACAGTACGGGCATTTATTGCGGCAAAAAGGGATGTGGTAATACAGCCCGCTTTTTTCTGCCATAATATCACATCCCTTTAGTTAGTTTATATTATTTCTTTCTGCTTTCTGCCTTTAGTCTTAGTGACTTGTCGAGTATTGTCTTACGCAGACGGATAGACTTTGGAGTAACCTCCAGCAGTTCGTCGTCAGCAAGAAATTCCATACTCTGCTCCAGTGAAAGTGTGGTAGGCGGTACGAGTTTAAGAGCCTCGTCACTGCCTGATGCACGAGTGTTGGTGACGTGCTTTTTCTTGCAGACATTGCACACAATGTCCTCGTCCTTAGCACATTCGCCGACTATCATGCCTTCATATACATCAACACCCGGACCTACGAAGAGCTTGCCTCTGTCCTGTGTGTTCCACAGTCCGTATCCTGTGGTTGTGCCTGTTTCGTGTACAACGATTGAACCACGGTCTCTTGTCTCGATTTCACCCTTGTAAGGCTCATATCCGCTGAATACCTGGTTCATGATACCGTTACCGTTTGTATCGGTTAGGAATTCACTTCTGTAACCAATCAGACCCCTTGCCGGTATTTTGATTTCCATATGAGTCATACCTGTTGAGCGAGTGTCCATATTGACCATTTCACCCTTGCGTGAGCAGAGCTTAGTCATAACCGCACCTACATATTCCTCGGGTACTTCAACGATGGCTGTTTCCATAGGCTCGAGAGTCTGTCCGGTTTTTTCGTCCTTTTTAAGTATAACCTGCGGACGAGAAACTTGGAATTCATAGTTTTCTCTGCGCATTGTTTCGATAAGTATTGAGAGGTGCAGCTCACCTCTGCCCGATACCTTAAAGGTATCCATAGAGTCGGTTTCTTCTACTCGCATTGATACATTGGTCTCTACTTCTTTGAACAGACGGTCTCTGAGGTTACGAGAGGTAACATATTTACCTTCTCTGCCTGCAAACGGTGAGTCGTTCACCATAAAGTTCATACTGATAGTAGGCTCATCAATTTTTACAAAAGGCAGCGGCTCAATGTGCTCAGGATCACAGGCTGTTTCACCTATGTTAAGGTCAGGAATACCTGCAACACATACCAGGTCACCGAATGTAGCTTCGGTGCAAGGCACTCTCTTAAGTCCTTCAAATTGATACATCTGTGAAAATTTTACATTTTCTTGGGTACCGTCCTGCTTGCACAGTACATATGGGGTATTCAGTTTTACAGTACCTCTCTGTACTCTGCCTACGCCGATTCTGCCTACATAATCGTCATATTCGAGACTGCAAAACAGAAGCTGTGCAGGTCCGTCCGGGTCACCTGACGGTGATGGGATATCCTCTAAAATTGCGTCCAAAAGCGGTCTCATATCGCCGCTCCTTACTGTTGGGTCGAGGCTCGAATAACCGTCTCTTGCCGATGCGTACACAACGGGAAAGTCTATCTGGTCGTCGTCAGCACCCAGCTCAATGAACAGGTCGAGTACCTCGTCTACTACTTCCTCAGGTCTTGCTCCGTCACGGTCAACCTTGTTTACTACTACCAGTGGAGTCTTGTGGAGACCTAATGCTTTTTTGAGTACAAAACGGGTCTGCGGCATACAGCCCTCAAATGCGTCTACAAGCAGAAGTACACCGTCTACCATCATCAGTATACGCTCTACCTCGCCTCCGAAATCAGCGTGTCCCGGAGTATCAACAATGTTGATTTTTGTGTCTTTGTAGTGGATAGATGTGTTTTTGGAGAGGATTGTGATACCACGCTCTTTTTCCAAATCGTTTGAGTCCATAACACGCTCTTGAACTACCTCGTTGTCTCTGAATATACCGCTTTGGTGCAGCATTTCATCTACTAAGGTCGTCTTTCCGTGGTCAACGTGAGCGATGATTGCTATGTTTTTAATATTCTTTCTTTCTGCCAATTTCATTCACCTTGCTAACTTATTTCTTTTTATTAAAACTGTCACGCAGTGCAACGGTGCGATTGAACACAAGGTTGTCCGGTGTGGAAGTTGTGTCTGTGCAAAAATATCCTGTGCGCATAAATTGATATTTGTCGCCGGGCTTTGTATCAGCCAGTGAGCGCTCAATATATGCTTTCTTTTCTTTCAGTGAGTCGGGATTGAGATTGTCCTCAAAGGAGCCTACACCCTCCTCATCACTTGGGTTTTCTACATTAAAGAGTCTTTCATACAGCCTTACTGTAGCGGTAGCGTTGTCTCTTGCACTAACCCAGTGGATTGTACCTCTGACCTTTCTTCCGTCCGGCGTGTCTCCGCCAAAGGTCTCAGGGTCATATGTGCAGTGTACTGCCGTTACCTCGCCGTTTTCGTCTGTGTCATATCCGGTGCAGGTTACACAGTATGCCTTGTACAGTCTTACCTCGTTGCCTACATAGAGTCTGCGGTATTTTTTGATTGGCTCTGCCATAAAGTCGTCACCCTCTATCCAAAGCTCCTTACAGAACGGAATTTTTCTGCTTCCGTATTCCGGATGATCGGGGTGATATTCTACCTCGAGTTCCTCCTCCTTATCCTCCGGATAGTTGTCGATTATCAGCTTAATCGGGTCGATAACTGCCATTGCTCTCGGTGAGTTTTGGTTGAGGTTGTCTCTTACACAGCTTTCGAGCATAGCAAAGTCGATTACACTGTATGCCTTTGATACACCGATTCTTTCACAAAAATCACGAATTGCGGCTGCCGGATAGCCTCTGCGACGCATACCGCTGATGGTAGCCATTCTCGGATCGTCCCAGCCATCTACAATTTTGTCCTGAACCAACTTTAAGCACTTTCTCTTA
>URJF01000073.1 GCA_900548085.1 uncultured Oscillospiraceae bacterium
AGTTTGAGAGGAGCATAATATGAAAAAGGTACTTGTTGCTGAGGATGAAGAATCTATCAGAGAGTTTATAGTTATCAATCTTACTCGTTCCGGTTATACAGTAGAACAAGCTGAAAACGGACTTGTCGCTCTCCAAAAATTTCACGAGGACGAAAGTGGCTTTGATGTAGCTATTCTTGATATTATGATGCCTGAGTTGGATGGCCTTGCTGTCTGCAAGGAGTTGAGAAAGTGCTCATCGGATTTGGGCATTATTATGCTTAGCGCAAAAACTCAAGAACTTGATAAGGTGACAGGACTCCTGTTCGGTGCTGATGACTATGTAACAAAGCCGTTTTCACCAAGTGAGCTTATGGCCCGCGTGGACGCTGTGTACCGCAGAGTAGAAATGACAAGAGGCTTTAGGAAGAATGATACGACAGGCGACAGCATTATCCTTGATGAGTTCGAGCTTAATCTGCGTAACCGTACTCTTTCTAAGAACGGAGCACTTATTGAGCTTACTCAAGTAGAATTTCAAATTATCGAATATTTTTTCAAAAATCCAAATGCAGCTTTGTCTCGTAATGATATACTCAAACAAGTTTGGGGCGAAAACTACTTTGGCGATGAAAAAATTGTTGATGTAAATATCAGACGACTCAGAATGAAGATTGAGGACAACCCATCGAGTCCGTCACGATTAGTTACAATCTGGGGATTAGGCTACAAATGGATTACTGATAACAAATAAAAGGAACTGTTACAAGAATGAAAAAAGATTTTGCAGACTTACTGTCTAAAAAATTTAACAACCAAAAAATTGTGGGTATCACCCGCAGATGGCTGATAAATATTATCGGCATAATAGTTATTTTGTTTGTTATTGCATTCATTGTATGTACTTTTGTAATCAAATCCTACTACTACAATTCGATTGACGGAATCGTACATTCTGCTTGCTCGGATTCTGCCGTCTCTTATTTTGAAAACAACATAAATAACGGCAATTCATTGGAAAATTGTGCTACACAGTTCGTCAATTCATATTCCTACAGAGACACCACTACGCTTTGGGTTATAAATAATGACGGCGATGTTGTTTTGTCCTCCAGCGGATTTTCCATCAAAAAGCAAAATATGCCCGATTTTACCGCTGCGGTCAAAACAAACGGCGAAGGAAAATATATAGGCAAGCTGGAAAACAACCAAAAAGTTATGGCTGTAACCCGTGTGATAAAAAATAAAAACGGTGTCGAGGTCGGTGCACTGAGAGCAATGACTACTCTCAATGAGGTCGACCGACAGATTGTTGGCATTTGCATTCTTATCGGATTTGTTTTTATAGTCATTCTTGCTATAATTGTGCTGTCCAATCTATACTTTATTCGCACAATTATTATGCCGGTACAAGAGGTCAATAATGCTACACAGCTTATTGCTCAAGGCAATCTTAATGTCAGAATCGAGAAAAAATATAATGATGAAATCGGTGACCTTGCCGATAACATAAATACTATGGCGTCCGAAATATCGGCTGCCGATAAAATGAAAAACGATTTTATTTCTACCATATCTCATGAACTTAGAACACCTCTAACCTCAATAAAAGGATGGGGCGAAACTTTAACTTTAGGCAACCAAGACAATGTTGATGAGCTTACTAAAAAAGGTCTTCAGGTTATTGTTAAAGAAGCCGGCAGACTTGAGGGATTTGTAGAAGAACTGCTCGACTTCTCTCGACTTCAAAGCGGCAGAATGCAGCTTAGATTGGCTAAAACGGATATTCTTGCTGAGCTTGAAGAAACATTGTTTACTTTCCGCGAAAGAGCTATCAGAGAGGGATACGAGGTTCGCTACAGTGTGCCTGAGATTCCGTCCGTTGCCGACGCCGATTCAAACAGACTAAAGCAGGTATTTATGAATATTCTTGATAATGCCCTAAAGTATTCAAGGCCCGGCAGTAAGATATTTGTTAAAGCTGAATTTATAAAAAAAGATGATAAAGACTTTGTCCAAATTGCTGTTGCCGATCAAGGCTGCGGAATTTCAGCCGAGGATTTGCCTCATGTAAAGGAAAAATTCTATAAGGCCAATATGTCTGTTCGTGGTTCCGGTATCGGTCTCGCTGTTACAAACGAAATAGTCAATTTGCACAAAGGCACATTGGATGTTGACAGCGTAGAAGGAAAGGGAACTTTAGTAACCATCAGACTTCCGCTTTGCCAACCACCTGACATAAATTATAACGAAAAGGAAAATAGTTGATGCCAAAACAAAATCATAAAACTTCTGTCGGCGGACAAGCTTTGATTGAAGGCGTAATGATGCAAGGTCCTAAGGGTGTTGCCACCGCAGTCAGAAAAACCGACGGTACAATATTAACCGAATATCACGATGTTAAGCATCTCAGAGATAAATCAAAATTTTTGAATATACCCATAATCAGAGGTATAGTTGCCTTTATCGAGTCTATGATACTCGGATACAAAATGCTTATGTACTCTGCCGAAGCTTCCGGTATGGATGATATTGAGGAAGAAGAAATGGGTAAGTTTGATAAATGGCTTTCCGAAAAATTAGGTGACAAGCTTATGAATATTATTATGGGAATTGCCACTGTTTTGGGATTTGCTCTTGCATTTTTAATCTTTTTCTATCTTCCCGTTTGGTTATTCAGCAAGTTGAATTCACTTAGCCATATGACCCTTACTCCATGGCAGGGCACTATCGAAGGCTGCATAAAGATCGTAATTTTTGTGGTTTATATGCTGCTTGTGTCGCAAATGAAAGACATAAAGCGACTTTTTAAATACCATGGTGCAGAACATAAATCTATTGCTTGTTATGAATCCGGACAGGATTTGACTGTTGAGAATGTAAAGAAATGCACTCGCTTTCATCCGAGATGCGGTACATCATTTATGTTTGTTATGCTGCTGCTTAGTATAATTGTTGTCACTCTGCTGTCCCTTGTTGTTCCCGCTGAGCTAAAGCGAAACACTGTTGTGTGGATGTGTATTAAACTTCCTCTAATTCCAATCATTATGGGTATAGGATATGAATTTATCCGATATGCAGGCAGGCACGACAATTTACTTGTGAAAATTCTTTCAGCTCCGGGATTGTGGATGCAGAGAATTACTACAAAAGAGCCGGACGACGATATAATAGAAGTCGGAATTGCATCCCTTAAAGCAGTAATAACCGATAATCCGGAGGATGATGAAATAAAATAATGACACTAAAAGAAGCTTACAGTTATTCTGTTCAGTTTATAGAACGAAATGATATTGAAGAAGCTGATTTTAAGGCGTTATGTATTGTTTGTTCTTTGGCTAAAATAAAAAACAGCGAGTATAATTTGCACAAGGACGATTTTGTCAGCAACAAGAAACTTGCTGATTATTTGTGGAAATTAAAATCAGGTGAACCGCTGCAATATATCCTCGGTAAATGGGACTTCTATGACAGTGAGTTTTTTGTAGGCGACGGTGTTCTTATTCCTCGTCCCGAAACAGAGGAACTTGTGGAATTAGCTCTGCACTATACAGTCAATATAAAATCTCCTGTTATTTACGACCTCTGTGCCGGAACAGGCTGCATCGGCAGGACGGTTGCCGCCCATAAAAAAGACTCATCTGTCTTTTGTATAGAAAAGAGTGAAAAAGCATTTTCGTATTTAAAGAAAAATTGCAGTTCCTTTGAAAATATGACGCTAATCTGCGGTGACATCAATAACGATTTTGATTTGCCACCGGCTGATATAATCATTTCAAATCCGCCGTATATTCAGTCGAATAGCATCAGTTCGTTACAGAGTGAAGTCCATAGAGAACCTGCCATGGCTCTTGACGGCGGTGCTGACGGGCTCGATTTTTATAGGATTATAAATGACAAATGGTCATCAAAGTTAAAGCCTGACGGCGTGCTCTTGCTTGAAATCGGAAATGAGCAGGGAAATGTGATGAAAAGTGTTCTTACCGAATTTAATTCGGTAGAAGTTAAGAAAGATTTGTACGGTAACGACAGAATGGTTGTTGCAAAATTTAGTTAATAGGTGATATAATGTTATCAATTCTTAGTCTAATTAGACAGGGAGAGTATATGGAGGCTGTTGTCTCTATTCTGTCGAGGTGCTTTGTTGTATTTTGCTGTTTGCCTATTCATGAGCTTGCTCACGGTTGGGTTGCTTACAAGCTTGGCGACAATACCGCGAAAAATCAAGGCAGACTTACTTTTAACCCATTTAAGCATCTTAATCCCATAGGAACAATAATGATTTTTTTGTTTGGTATAGGTTATGCAAATCCTGTTCCAATCAATCCTAATAATTTCAAAAATCCTAAAAACGGTATGGCGCTTACCGCACTTGCAGGTCCGTGTTCAAATTTACTTATGGGATTTGTGTCCGTGTTTATCTACTACGGACTTAGTTCAATCAATACCGATAACGCATTGGTTATGGCAATTTGTTATTTCTTCTATTTTGCGGCTTATGTTAATGTTACTTTGGCTGTGTTTAACCTTTTGCCTATACCGCCGCTGGATGGCTCAAGAATTCTCGGCGCTCTTCTACCGTATAAAGCATATTACAAATATATGCAGTATGAAAGATATATAATGATTGCGCTTATGGTCATGCTTTTTACAGGTATTTTGGACAGACCTATTGCTTTTCTTGCCAATGTAATGATGGCATTCATTTCTATCATACCGAGACTTATTTTTTAACGGAGTTATATGGATAATCTTATGTACAAACTTGAGGTGTTTGAAGGTCCAATGGACCTTTTGCTTCACCTCATAAGCAAACATAAATTAAATATTAACGACATTCCGATTGTTGAGCTTGTTAACCAATATCTTGATTATGTTCGTCGTATGGAAGAAGCTGATTTTGATATTGCCGGTGACTTTTTGGAAATGGCGGCGAGATTGATTTATATAAAAACAGTGTCGCTTTTGCCACGACACGAAGAAGCTGAGACGCTAAAAAAAGAGCTTACAGGCGAACTTATTGAATATCGTGATTGTAAGCTCATGGCTGAAAAGTTATCACACCAAACAGACGGCTTTAATCGGTTTGTTCGTGACCCGCAGGGTGGTTGGGTAAATTACGATTATGAGCGATTTCATGAGGGAGAGGAACTCCTTGAAGCATACATAAATGTTGCCGGTAAAGCACAGAGAAGATTACCGCCTCCCATTGATTCATTTAAGCAAATTGTTGCAAAAAAATTTGTTAATGTTGCATCTAAGGTACGCACAGTAATGCGCAAGCTGTGGAGTGGGAAAAAAGTAAAGTTTCTTTCACTTTTTGAAGGTGCACAGTCCAAATCCGACATTGTAGCAACTTTTTTGGCTGTGTTGGAATTAACTAAAACTAAGAGAATTTCTGTAGAGGGCAGTATTGATAATCCCTCTGTACAAATAATTAACGACGCAGGTGAGGTGGAAAGTATTGAATAAAACCGATAATATTATTTCATCCCTCGAAGCTATGCTTTTTGCCGCAGGAGATCCTGTTGAGATTTCCAAACTTGCCGAGGTCCTTAATGTTGATGAAGAAACTGTCGAAAAAATGCTCGGTCATCTCAGTGCAATGTATGATGAGCGTGAGTCCGGGCTAATGCTTGTAAGGATTGACAACAAATATCAGCTATGCACTCGAGAAACATTTAATGAGCCGGTAAGACAGTTGATGGAAATAAAAAAGAATACACCGCTGAGTAATGCCGCTTTTGAGGTTTTGGCAATAGTAGCTTACAATAAAACTGTTACGAGGGCTTTTATTGACCAGGTCAGAGGTGTTGATTGCTCCGGCACAATTTCTTCTTTAGTTCAAAAGGGACTTATTGAAGAAAAGGGAAGACTCGATTTGCCGGGCAGACCGCTTATATACGGTACTACAGACAGATTCTTGAGATGCTTTTCGCTAAATTCGCTTGATGATTTGCCTGAGCTTCCAAAGACTGAAGAAGTAGAAAAAATTGCTAAGGATGATTCCCAAACCTCTCTTTTTGATGATGAAAAGAAGGGCAGTGATGAAATTATGAAAGAAAAAGAAATTGCAAAGATTGCAGAGGAGGATTAAATGAAAGTATTTTTGATTATTCTCGCTGTAATTGTAGTTATTTTTGCAGTTATTCTATCGCTGTCTGCAGAGGTTAATATTGTATTTGAAGACAAATGGACTACAAGAGTTAGGGTTGCTTTTATCGAGAAGGAAGTGTTTCTGTCTAAAATACTTAACTTCCTGTTATTCCCTGAAAAAGCAGCGGCAGAAGTTGCTGAAGAAAGCGAAACAAAAGATAAAAGCAGTGAAAAAAAGTTATCTGAAAAAAAAGACAAGCCGTTGTCGAATTCTTCCGGCAATAAAGAAATGGAAGAAACTCCGGCAAAAGAGGAACCTAAGCCTAATTACATAAAGAAAATTTGGAATGACGAAGGCTTTGTTGGTATAATGCTTTTGTTCACAAATCTTACAGAAACAGTAAATTCAGCAGTAACAACTTTATTTAAGGGTTTGCATATTTACTCATTATATGTTAAAATGATTGTTGCAGGGTCTGATGCTGCCGATTGTGCACGCACATACGGTAAGATTTGCGGTATCTATTATCCGCTGAAGGGTATGATTCTTAACGGAATGAATGTTGACATGTATGACGATTATGTACAGCCCGATTTCATTGCCCCAAAGTCTGAATATGGATTTCAGTTGATAGCAAGTATCAATGTTGCTCTTGTGCTTAAGATTGCACTTAAAGCAGGAAAGGTATTTGTTGTAAACTTAATTAAAAATAAAAAATCTTAGTTATAATAAGGAGAGAAGATTATGAAGGAAACTCCGGTAAACAAAATTATGGAGAGCACTCTTGACAAAATGCGTGAGATGGTTGATGTATCCACCATTATCGGCGAACCTATGGTAACAGGGGACACAACATTGATTCCTGTATCCAAGGTATCCTATGGCTTTACATCAGGCGGTACCGACCTCCCGTCAAAGCAGAATAACGAGCTGTTCGGCGGTGCAGGCGGCGGTGGTATTTCCATTACACCGGTAGCATTTATCGTTATCCAAAATGGTACAGTAAGACTTATGCAAATCAATAATTACACTTCTTCTGCTGATCGTGCTATTGCTATGATTCCTGAACTTATCGACAAGGTTAGTGAACTTGTTAATGTTAAAAAGGATGAACAATCCGAAA
>URJF01000074.1 GCA_900548085.1 uncultured Oscillospiraceae bacterium
TACCAATATGCTTAAGGTTCAGGTTGTTTGATTTTTGGAGAATATTATGAGCAAGAGTAAAAAATCTAATTTGTCTGTAGTTCTGTTGGCGATAGTTGTCATTGCTGCCGCAGTTATCGGCGGAGGCTATGTCTATACTGTAGCAAAAAACGATATAGACGGAAAAAATCAAAAGAACACAGAGTATAACCTCATCATAAAATCTACCGATGATGAATACAATGTGGGCCAAAAGCTCGCCGATGCAGGTATCGTTGTCAGTGATTCATTGTGGACTAATTGGATGGACAAGCACTATTCCGGTTTTAAATATGAGGGCGGCGAGTATAAGGTAACTGCCGATATGTCCTATAAGGATTTGGCTAAAAAGCTGAAAAATCCCGACATCTCCCACCGTGCGGTAAAAGTTTGTATTCCCGAGGGCTATAACTGTATGGATATAGCGAAAACTCTTGAGGAGAATAAGGTGTGCAAGGCTGCCGACTTTTTGAGGATATGCAAAAGTACCAACGGCTTTGATTATGATTTTTTGAGAGATGTTCCCGACAATGACTTGATTGCATACAAACTGGAGGGATTTTTGTTTCCTGCCACATATGATTGGGAAGAAAATATGACACCTAAAGAGGTGGCGGACGATATGCTGGCTGCCTTTGATGACCGCATTACCGATGATATGAAAAAGTTTTGTACCGACCACAATATGACTATGTATCAGCTCGTAACTCTTGTGTCTGTTGTACAAAAAGAGGCTCTCGGAAAAACTTCGGCTAAGTACATTACCTCTGTGTTTATGAACAGACTTGACCAAGGTATGAAATTGCAGTCCGATGTAACATATTTTTATGCCAAAAAGCTCCGTGACAACTACGGCTTTTCGCAGCAGGTTTATGATGCGTATTATACTTATAACTGCAAAGGACTGCCGGCGGGACCTATAGCAAACTCAGGCTCGGATATAGTTGAGTCGGCGATAAATTATCCAAAGACTGACTATATGTATTTCTTCTCGGACTTGCAAAAAGAATTTCATTATGCAAAGACTTATGAAGAATTTATGGCGCTGCAGAAAAAATATCCGTGGAAATAAAATTCAAATAGAAAGATATCCGTCTCTTCAGAGGTGGATTTTTCTTTTTGTGAGTGACTATTCACTGCTTGCATAGCTATTATATTCGTGATATACTGTATGTGTATTATTCTGTAAAGGATTGGTAAATTATGAAAAATAGAGGACTGTCACAGGTCATCTCTGTGCTTATATGTATTTCGTTAGTGTTTTGTACACTGCTCGGTGCTAACGGCATCGCTACTGCCGCTACTTCCAAAGCCACTTCGGGCTCTGCCGGCGGTAAGACCACATGGAGCTATAATGCTGCCACAAAGACATTAACGATTAGCGGAACCGGTGCTACTTATGACTACAACGCCGGTTTGAGAAAAGTTCCGTGGCAAAGCTATAAGTCTGAGCTCACTAAGGTTGTTGTAGACGAGGGCGTTACCATATTGGGCAACTACTGTTTTTATAACTGCACTGCACTCACCTCTGTACAGCTTCCGTCTACTCTTACAGAAATTCACGGTATGGGCACTACCGATGTAAGCTACGGCTGCTTCCAGGGCTGTACTGCTCTTACCTCGATTACATTCCCCGAAAAGCTGACGAAAATCGGTGCATGCGCATTCAAGGGATGCACTTCGCTGAAGTCGGTTAAAATTCCGGATTCTGTAACCACTCTCGATAACGGTGCTTTTTGTGATTGCACCGCGTTGACTAATGTAGTTTACGGCACAGGACTGACATCTACAGGCGTAAATGCGTTCAGCAATTCAGGCGTTAAGAATGTTACATTCACATCATCAATTACTTCTGTTGATATGCGTTCATTTTATACCACCAATCTTATTGAGGTTGATCTGCCGGAGAGTGTAACCTCTATCGGTGCTCAATCTTTTGGCTATTGCGGCTTCTTGACAAAAGTTACCGTCAATAACGCAAAGGCAACATTTACCGGTGATTCATTCGGCGGTTCAAAGCAGGATTTGACTTTCTACGGCCATAAAAATTCTACTACAGAGACTTATGCTACAGAGCACAGCTACGGCTTTGTGTCCATAGATTCCTGTGACCATCTCACTACTCGTGAGGAGGTAACAAAAGAAGCTACCTGCACAGAAAAGGGTGAAAAGAATATCATTTGCTCCGACTGCGGTCAGATTGTTGATACAGTGGAAATTCCTGCCCTCGGCCACAACTATGCCGTTACGGGCACAGAGGATAAGACGACAGAGGACGGACATATCTACACTAACTATACCTGCTCTCGCTGTAGTGATACTTATGCAGAGCCTGAGCATCAGCTCGCTCCCGACGGCAGTGCAACAAAGTATGTGTGGATAGAGGGCAAGTACACATATTCTAAGCGTGCTACCTGTACTACCGGAGGAGTAGAGACCTATACCTGCAATATCAGCGGATGCAATAAGATTGAGACTAATCGTATACCTGCCGGCAGTCATACTGTGGAGGAGTGGACTGTCACTAAAAAGCCTACTTGTACAGAAAAAGGCTCACGCACCGGTACCTGCACAACCTGCGGCAGTACCGTAACAGAATCCATAGCTGCTACAGGTCACACATATGATGAAAATAATCCGACCGCTACTGACGATAAGACCACAGAGGACGGACATATATACAAGACTTATACCTGCACAACTTGCGGTGCTACTGTAGAAAAGAAAGAGCATGTAGCATGGGTGGACGGAAAATTCACTCCTAATGTTATTACTCAGCCGACTTGTACAGTCAACGGACTTGAGCGAGATACCTGCGATATTTGCCGCGAAACAAGGAATGTTACATTACCCTCTAACGGACAGCACACATGGGAGCTTACTTCGACCACTGAGGCTACTTGTACTGCCAGAGGAACAAAGGTTTATACCTGCTCCGTTTGCGGCAGAACATATACAGAATACACAGATGCTTTAGGTCATGACTATGTGAAGTCCGAGGCTGACACAGTACAGCCTACTTGTACTGCGGCAGGCAGTGCTCTGTACAAATGCTCACGTTGCTCGTCAACTAAGCCGGAGGTTCTGCCGGCTACAGGTCATACTCCCGATGAATCTACATACAAAGTTACTACAGAGCCTACTTGCGAAAAAGAGGGCTCGGCTACTGCCACCTGTTCGGTATGCAAGACGGAGTACACTATAACACTCGATGCTTTGGGTCACGATTATCAAGATGTGGCTGTAGCTATTGATGATAAGCCCGGTCATAATCTCGTTACACCTACTTGCTCAAGATGCGGAAACAAAAAGACTGCTACTGTCGTTCATGCAGAGTGGGTAGATGGATACTATACCACTAAGGTAGTCAAAGAGGCAGGCTGTCTCGACGGTGCTTCTACCGACACCTGCACCATATGCAATACCACGAGGACGAATACATTGCCGGCTATGGGACATAATTATGTCTATACCGGATCGCAAAGCTCTGATGGCAGAATGATTTATCGTTGCAGCTATTGCGATATGCTCGACAGAGAATCGCCTGCAAGCGTTCTCTCCATGTGGTCCACATCTTATATGAACACCACACCAAAGCGTACTGCTTATGATGACTCAAGCTATCTTGATGCTAACGGTGACGGATATATTAACGCTATGGACTATGCTATGATTGTCAATGCTAATAAGAAAACTTTGAATACTACAACTATAACTACGACTGCACAGTCATCTAAAAACTAATATTTAGTCTCCTTTTTTACTCGCCGCTCATGCCTTTGTGTGTGGGCGGTATTTTTTATAATTTCTTCATTTAATTTACAATTTTGTAACTTATTTTTAGGCCATAAATCTTTACTTTATTATTTATTTATATTATTATATAAGGTATAAAGAGTTATTGCATACGGAGGTATCATATTATGAGTATTGCATACAAACGAATTTTGCTCAAACTCAGCGGCGAGGTTCTCGCAGGACCTGCCGGAAAGGGTATCGACAACGACACCGTACTGAGCATTTGTAAGTCTGTAAAAAAAGTTGCAGATATGGGAGTTCAGGTCGCTATTGTAGTAGGCGGCGGAAATTTTTGGAGAGGCAGAACGTCAGAGCATATGGACAGAACCCGTGCTGACCACATCGGTATGCTCGCTACTGCTATGAACTCACTTGCACTTTGTGACGCATTGGAGCAGCTCGGTGCAAATGTCAGAGTACAGACCGCTATCGAGATGCGTCAGATAGCCGAGCCTTATATTCGCAACAAGGCTATCAGACATTTCGAAAAGGGCAGAATTGTTATTTTCGGCTGTGGAACAGGCTCACCGTTCTTCTCCACAGATACTGCTGCTGCACTTCGCAGCGTAGAGATTAACGCAGACGCTTTGCTTAAAGCAACAAATGTTGATGGCGTATATGACAAAGACCCTAACAAGTTTGACGACGCAGTTAAGTTTGACGAGGTCAGCTTCCAGGAGGTTATCACCCGTGACCTTAAGGTTATGGACTCCACAGCATTTTCACTTTGCAAGGATAACGATATGCCTATTATTGTATTTAACCTTAATGACCCCGACAATATTATTAAAGCCGTAAACGGCGAAAAGATTGGTACTACGGTAAAAAATTAAATTAAGAGAGGAACTTAAACATGGAACAAGTATTTGAAAAAGCAACAACTAAGATGGAAAAATGTCTGGACTCACTTGAGAGAGATTTCTCCACCGTAAGAGCCGGCAGAGCTAACCCCAATGTATTGAACAATGTACTCGTTGATTACTACGGAACACCTACACCGCTTAACCAAATGGCAGCTGTTTCCGTACCTGAACCGAGAATGTTGGTAGTTCAGCCGTGGGACGCTTCAGCTTTGGGCGATATAGAAAAGGCAATCAATGTGGCTGATATCGGTATCAATCCGCAGAACGACGGCAAGGTTATTCGTCTCACATTCCCACAGCTCACAGAGGAGCACAGAAAGACACTTGTTAAGGATATCAGCAAGCGTGGCGAGGAGGCTAAGGTAGCTGTTCGTAATGTTCGTCGTGATGTTATGGACGATATCAAAAAGCTCAAAAAAGATAACGAAATCACAGAGGATGAACAAAAAGACGGCGAAAAGAAGCTTCAGGACATTACCGACAAGTATGTAAAACAGGTTGACGAAATGACAAAGAAGAAAGAGACCGAAATCCTTTCTATCTGACAAGAATATATTTGTGGGGACGATTGTGGGTTAGACTGCACTCGTCCCTAAAAGTGTTTTTAAGGAGCACATTTTATGGCTATTTTTTCTAAGAAAAGCAGTGTCGAATTTTCCGTTCTGCCAAAGCATTTGGGCATCATTATGGACGGAAACGGCAGATGGGCAAAAAAGAGGGGACTCCCTCGTTCTGCCGGACATAAGGCCGGTGCAAATGTCTTTAGGACCATATCCGATGAGTGCGCTAATTTGGGCATTGAGTATGTTACATTTTATGCCTTTTCCACTGAAAATTGGAAGCGCCCTAAAGAAGAAGTAGATGCACTGATGAAGTTGTTTATGGACTATCTCTTAGAGGCAAAGTCCGATATGAAAATAGCGGGCAACAGTAAGATTAAATTCATCGGTGAGCGTGAGGGAATTTCTGACGAGCTGCTTCAGCTTATGGATGAGGCAGAGAAGGAGACGGCGTCTCATACAGGCACTACCGTTTATCTTGCAGTCAACTACGGCGGCAGACAGGAAATTGTTTCCGCAGTGAACAAACTTATTTCTCAGGGCAAAACTTCTGTTACAGCTGATGATATAGGGCAAAACATTTACACCGTTCCCGACTGCGATTTGATTATTCGTCCGTCGGGTGAGGAGAGACTGTCTAACTTTTTGCTTTGGCAGGCGGCGTACAGTGAGTTCTGGTATAGCGATGTTTTGTGGCCCGATTTTAAAAAAGCTGATTTGTACGACGCATTGAGAGAGTTCGAAAATCGCAATCGTCGTTTTGGAGGATAATTTATGAAACAGAGAGTTATTACAGCAGTAGTTCTGTTGGCATTGCTGGCTGTTGTGGTTTGGCAGATATATACACCGCTGTTTATTGCCGTTATTGCGTTCCTTTCGGCTGTGGCAGCTAACGAAATCATTAAGTGTGCAAAGGTGCAGAACAAGTTTCTCATTGCAGCAGGTACGGTTGTAGGCTTTATAGTGCCGCTGTTTTCATCGGCTTCGGTGTTGGAGCCGGTTCCTACAGCGGTTTGGGGTGCAATTATCAGTGCTGTTCCTACCACAGTCTTTGTTATTGCAATAGTGATTGTTCTTTTGCTCTCTATGCTGAGAGAGTATAGCATCACAAAGTTTGAGGATGTGGCTATCACATTCTTTGCGGGAATAGTTGTTCCTTATGGCTTTTCTACATTTGGCAGACTTCGTGACATTGCCGGATTCAGAGAGCAAATCGGAGTTTATCTTATATTTTACGGACTTATCGCCGCTCTCGGTACCGACACCGGTGCACAGCTCGGCGGTATGGCGTTCGGCAAGCATAAGATGTGCCCGAATATTTCACCGAAAAAGACAGTAGAGGGTGCTGTTAGCGGCGTTATTACAGGTGTAGTGCTCAATGCGGTGGCTATGGTTTTGTACAACAAATTTGCTGTTCAGCCTCTTGATAAAACGACTATGATTACACTTATGGTTTGTGCACCGTTCGTTTCATTTTTGAGTATGATGGGCGACTTGTCCGCATCGGTGCTGAAACGCAATTTCGGTGTAAAAGATTTTGGCAAGATTTTCCCCGGTCACGGCGGGGTTATGGACAGATTTGATTCTTCTTTGTTTACCGTGCCGATTACATATTGCATTGCTGCTTTTTTGATTAAGTAAGGTGATTGATATGACTAAAAATATTTCTCTCCTTGGCTCTACCGGTTCTATCGGTACACAGTCGTTGGATGTTTGCAGATTGCAGGGCTACAGCGTTAAGTGCCTTACAGCGAATTCCAATGTGGATGTTATCGAAAAACAGGTTCGTGAGTTTAAGCCCGACCTTGTTTGTATGATGAATGAGGATGCCGCTAAGGAGCTAAAAGTGAAAATTTCCGATACCGACACGAAAGTTGTGAGCGGTATGAATGGATTGATAGAGTGTGCC
>URJF01000075.1 GCA_900548085.1 uncultured Oscillospiraceae bacterium
ATCTAAAGCCATATATACTCTGCTTAACATCTCCTACCATAAAGAGATTATTACCGTTAGATATAACTTCAAACAGAGTATCCTGAGCTGAGTTAGTATCCTGATACTCGTCTACCAATATCTCATAATATCTCTTCCTATATTCATCGGCAAGCTCGGTATAGGTGATATTGCCATCCTGATCTAATTTGAAAAGCAAGTCGATGGCGAAGTGCATAACATCGGAAAAAGAAAATTTGTTAATGTCTCTCTTGGCTGCATCAAGTTCATCCATAAAACGAGTAAGAATATCAATGATTTCGCACACAACGGGATAGAGCTTTTCGCAGTCCTGCTTATATTCTTCTGATGATGCAGAATACATTGGGATTATTTCGGAATTCAAAATTTTCTTATACAAATTACGGCGTGCCATTACAGCCGACTTAAGTGTTCCGTCATAATTCTTAGAAGTCCGAGGCAGTCTCGAAAGCTTCAAATTCTTGACCATAACACGCTCGTCGTCCCAGGTCATATCAGTTCGTGCGTCTATTGCCTCAAAAATGCTCAAATCTTCTTGCAGTGTTTCACAGTATTTATCGTACATTTCGTCATATGGATCTGCATTGTCAATCAAATCAACAATCATATCAATAGCCTGTTGAGCACTGTGCATAACCTTTTCATTCACATATTTTTTCAGCTTAGAATCGTCAAGTGAAACGGCAGGGTCATACATATTTTTGAGCGAATTGAGCCACTGAGTAGGAAATGGCTGTACCATTGCATAATCATACAATCTAAGCAAAAAATCGGAAAGGCCACGGTCATTTTTGGGATTAGACATAAGCTCAATAAGCCGTATAAACGACTGACTCGGATTTTCGTGCTTTTCATCAAAAATTCTCGAAAGTATATTCTGCTTAATAATATTATCTTCGGACGGATCAAGAACTTTAAAATCCTGACTGATATTGAGCTTAAAAAAATTTTCCTTGACTATATTCATACAAAATGCGTCTATAGTGCATATCTGTGCACCCGACAACATGGATAATTGTCTTTTTATATTAGAATCATTAGGATTAAGTTTTTGTTTATCATACAAAGCTTTGGATATTCTGCTGCGCATTTCGGCAGCAGCTGCTTTTGTAAAAGTTACTATCAAAAGGCGGTTAACATCTACAGGGTCGGAGCCGGTAATCAAACTTATAACACGCTCAACAAGAACAGCTGTTTTGCCTGAACCTGCAGCTGCACTGACCAAAATATTGTTGTCTCTCGCATCGATAGCATTTTTTTGATCATTTGTCCAATGCTTTTCCATTACCGTTCTCCTTTCTTATAGCACTCAACGCCTCACTGTCAGTCATAGGTACAATCACTCGAGGCTCAACAGACAACCTGTTGGCACATACGGCAGCATAGTCGCAAAATTCGCAGGTCTTGTCATGATTCTTTCCGTCCACAGGGTTTTGGTTAATTATACCGGAGTGGAGATTAGCGCCCATTGTGCCTACAAGCTCATCCACCTTTTTAGCCATTGCACCCAAATCAGAAAGAGACACTATGTTTCCGGTCATAATTTCACCCTTACATTTTACGGGGATAAACTTTCCGTTTAGGTCGTGCTCCATATGAATCGCCAGCTCATTGTTCTCATCATTTAGCACAACGCCTTGCATTTGGAACTCGTCATTTTCGGCTGACTCAATGTCATCAGAAGTAGAATTTCGGGAAAGATTGTAGACATTGCGGGCTGAGTGCATATACAAAACGCCGCCGGCAATTCCCGCATATTTGCTGTCACTGCGGCACACATTAAAGAGATAAACAAACATCTGTAGATTAAGTCCATACAGAATATCACTGAGTGAAAAGTCCTTTGTTCCGCTCTTATAATCGACAACACGCACATACTGTTTTCCGTTTTCGGTGTATGTGTCAACTCTGTCGACAGAGCCTTTAATCCTTATTGTACCGCCGTCAGGCAATTCTAACACTTGGGAGCGAACGGGCTCGTTATCACTGCCGTCACCGATTTTAAGCTCAAAAGCCTCTGCATTAAAGTCACTGTTTTCAAATTCTTCTTTCAGTCTGATAACCACACGAGTGAGCATACCCGATATGCGCATAAACTGATATTTGAACCTTTGGCTGAATACAGCAGAATTGCCCATCTTAGTTTCGAGATAAGAAGATAGGATTGAATCCACTTTTATCCCTATTTCTTTATTACTCAACTCAGTAAGCCCTTTTGAGCCCGTGTCGGAAATAATTTTTTCCAGCACATAGTGTATAGCAGTACCGGTCTGCATTGGGTCAAGAGCAGCCTTTCTTCTCGGTCTTGCGCCGATTCCATATTTACAAAAATATCTAAAAGAACAATTATAGTAATCTTCAATTCGAGAGGCAGACAAATACATATCATTTTTAAATAACTTTTGTGCAATATCGGTATCGGATATTCTGTAATCGCTGTTATTGAGCAGCTTGTTAACTGCATTAAGGCGAAAAGCATATTCTTCTTTATGTGAAAAATACTCCTTCAGCGAAGAAATAAGCTCTGATTCTTCACTGTAATTTGCAGTCATAATTTCAAAAGCGTTGTCGTCACTGAACAAATCATCTATCGTTGGTTTGTCGCTGTTTTCTTCTGTCTTAATTAACGGTACTGTGAGTAAAAGATTATTAACAATTTCGGATGGAACACTTGTTCCACCGACATAGGACACAAACAACTTGTCCGACGGAGCAGAAACAGCCATATACGCAAAGTATTTTTCTTGAGCTATCAAGGTTTCGCCATAAGAATAAAGCTTAAAGTCATTGTTTATCAGTTCTTCACGGTCGCTCTCACTGAGCAGTCCGGCAGATGTAACACTTCTCGGAAACTCGCCGTCATTCGCACCGACAACAAAAACTGCCTTAGGATTATTACAGCGTATTCTGTCGGCGGAGCCTATCTGCACATTGTCGAGACCGGATGGCAGTACACCCAAGTCTTCATTGGAAATCATAAGGACAAACATTGTATAAAACTCTTTGTACGATACAGGCGCACTTCCTCCCACGAGAGCAAGTTTATCCAAAATATCCATCATAAGATCCCAAATTCTGCCCTGCTCTTTTGCCAAAGCGGATTTGCCGTTTCTGTCTAAGCTGATTGCCAAATTCTTCAGACTCTTATCTGCACCGAAGTCTATCAGTGCATCATACATTGCCGCACAAATCTCAGATGGAGAATTATTTTTGCTGTGAGAAACAAATTTATTCAGCTTTTCTACGATCAGTTTTCGTGTATTGTTTATTGATTCAAGCCGAGCAGTATCGACATCGGACATCGTTTCTACTATACCGGACGGCGAACCTAAAAATTCGTCCTTCCACTGAGAACCGTTTATACCCCACATATAAACATAATTTTCTAACTCACTGATTTTGTTATCACTAAGAAAAGTCATTCCCGTTTTGAGCAATGACAATATATCCTCACTGCGAAAAGAATACATTGCGATACGGAGCAAGAAAAACAAAAACATAACTACCGGCTCGGAAGATATATTTTGTCTTTCATCATTAAAAAACGGAACGCCATACTTTACAAACGAAAATTTAAGCTCATTTTCATACTTGTCGAGGTCACGGCATATAACTGCTATATCATTTGCTTTCATACCATTTTTGAGCAAATTGATAATGTTAGCCGAAACAAAATCGCATTCATCCTGCACATTCTTGGCACAGAACAAACGGACATTATTACAACTATCCTCAAGCGGAGATTTTACAGAGGAAAAAATGTTCTTTTCTAAAGTCTTAAGTTCATCGTTATGGCTCCTATAATTTTCGGACAAAATAATCGGAGACACAACTGCGACATTGATTTTTTTTGCTACACCGGTCAGTATGGATATGTTACTATTTACATATGAGAATAAATCATACTTATCAGAGTTGCTGTACGAATCTGAGCAAAAAGTAATATATACTTCATTTGCTTGTGCCAATATGGTCTCGATAATCTTATATTCTTGTGCAACAAAGCCATTAAAGCCGTCTATGTAGACTATTGAATCTCTGAAATAATCTACCTCAATAAGCTCCTTGTACAATCTCGTAAGCTCATTTGCGGGGTCGTAATACTCCCCTTCTATCAAAGCGTCATATGCCTCTGTAATAAGGGCAATATCCGAAAGCTTATCACTAAGAGCACCGCTGTCGGTATTTTCAGCGGCTGACTCCAAATCATCATAGGTAACACGGCAGGACTTTAGTTCATCATAAATCTTTACAAAAGAGTTGATGAAAGAAGTATTGGAAACATTCTCCCGAAAAGTATATAAGTCGTCCTGAACGGATTCCATAGCCTTTTTCATTAAGACTGCTTTTGCACCTTTTGACAAAACAGGCAAATCAGTGCCACCGTATACCTTTTTTATTTCATTTGTTAAACGAGAAAAGGAGAGATTGGTAACAGAGTTAACCTTATCAACCCCGAGATCAAAAAGCAGTCTCCTTTCTGCAACAAAAGAAAACTGCTCGGGAATAATAAGGACGATATTATCTTCGCCCTGCTCTACCCTCTTTTTTATGTTAGAAAATACATATTCAGTTTTGCCGTATCCTGCCCTGCCTAAGATAAGCTGAAGCATATAATCATTCCTCCGGTTTGATGAAACCCTGGTCCATCATTCGCTGGTGTGCCTCAATAAAGAAATCGTACATAGGTCTCGCAATATCAAATGCCAAACGCATCTCGTCAATAATTGCAGTGGTACCTATTCTTTCCATATCAAAGCCATTATAATAAAAGCTCATATTTTTTGCTGCCAAAAAAGGTTTCAGTTCCTTTGGTGCATCGGGATATCTGTCTTTTTTGTAGGTATCACGGCATTCAAAGGTGAATCCGGCATCGGCGCAAGCCTTAACGCATTTCATAAATCTCTTTGGCTGCTCCAAAATCATTTGGTGCACAACCTGAAATGCAGAGGCTCTCCAAGTCCAAAAAACGAGGCCGAATCCGTAGCTGTTTGGAAATATCTCAAAATAATAAAACGGTGCACTCGGATACTCTTTTTTGTATCGTCTGAAAAATATCCACATATTCTCTCTGTACTTTATTTTGGAACGGTTTCCTCTGGTGTCTCTGTAGATACGAGACACTACACGGGTAGGCTCGAGATACATCTTATCATCAATATCATACAGTACATCGGACATATCCAGTACAATTTGGCGAAGAGGTACGGTTATACCGTTTTTTAATTCTTCCTTGTGTCCCTCATAAAACTCTTTTGAGTCATTAAATCTGTTAAGACACAAAAGTTCAATACTTTCGGGCTTTATTCCCGAATAATTATATTCCATCTTTCAACAATCCTTTATTTAACATTGACTGAGCAGCAAGTAGTGCACAAATTTTAGCACTGTGGAAATTAAGTCCGCCTTGAATCCAAGCATAAAACGGCTCACGAATAGGAGCATCGGCAGAAAGCTCAATAGATGAACCGAGAGTAAATGCGGCCATAACAACCTTGCTGTCATAGCCCGGCATATCCCAGGGCTCAGGAAGCACAAAGCTGTCTATGGGGCTTCCACTCTGAATACCCTGACAAAAGGCTACCAGACTCTCTTCGTTTTCAAGTCCAAGGGATTGAACAATATCTCCACGCTTTGCATTATACTTTGGCGTAACATCATAGCCGAAATGTTCAAAGAGAGCGGAAATAAAGACAGCACTCTTAAGTGCCTCTCCTACAACATGAGGTGCAAAGTACAATCCCATATACAACTCTCTGTTGTGACCTAACGATGCACCCACCTCTTTGCCTAATCCGGGCGTAGTGAGTCTGTATGCACACTTTTCTACCAAATCATGTCTGCCGGCTATGTAACCGCCTGTGGTAGCAATTCCGCCGCCTGCGTTCTTAATGAGTGAGCCGGCAATCAAATCTGCTCCCACCTGCGTAGGCTCTTGTTTTTCTACAAATTCACCATAGCAGTTGTCCACCATAACAATGACATCACTACGAACGGATTTTACGGTATCAACAATAGCTTTAATATCGTCTATTGTCAGAGATGGTCTAAGCTCATAGCCACGACTGCGCTGAATATATACCATTGTGACCGAGTCGTCAACAGCCGCCTTGATCGCATCTAAGTCAGGTCTTTCTTCCTTAAGTGCTACTTCATCATAAAGGACTCCGAAATCCTTAAGGGAACCCATATTTTCGCCACTGATACCAATAACATTGTGTATAGTATCATACGGTGTACCTGTAACACAAAGCATCTTGTCACCGGGTCTAAGGACACCGAACAATGCGGTAGCCAATGTATGAGTGCCACAAGTAAAATTGTGACGAACGAGTGCATCTTCGGCACCGAAAACCTGTGCCCAAACCTTGTCCAAAGTGTCACGACCTCTGTCACCATAGCCATATCCTGTGGAAGAAAAGAAATGCGACTCACTGATTTGGTTATCAATAAAAGCCTTTTGCACTTTCAACTGATTATATTCGGTAGTTTCATCTATATTTTTGAACTGCTCCTTACACATATCAAGTGCAATATCGGCAGCATCTTCTATCTTCTTATCAATATTAAAAAAAGGAATCATCTATACATTCTCCATATTCCGGTATTTTCGAATCCGAGATTTTTATAAAAGCTCTCGTTAAGCTCCTTGTCTCTCATAAGAAACACCGTACCCTTTACATCACTGCAAATGTGAGATACAAGACTTCCGCCGTATCCCATATTTCTAAACTCATCGGCGGTTCGCACAGCAGTAAGGACTGCGTTGCCGCAATATATTGAGGACAAAATACCGCTGGAAATAATTTCGCCGGAAACATTGAGAGTATATGCTTTTGCAGTTTTGTGGCGTACTCTGTGACTTATGTCCACATACCAGGATTTGAAATCCTGATTGTCATAATCAACAAAATTAAACAAATCCATTAGCTTTGGATATTCGTCAATAACGGCATTCTGCATAGGTTTGTCCTGCTTTTTTGATGAGGACATAACTACGCCTTCCTCATAGCGTGAGCTCATCTCAAAACGGTCATCACAGAGAATAGATGTATAACCGGTAACACAAAAAAAGCGTACAAGCTCATCTCTGTCGT